>DROK01000304.1 GCA_011321895.1 Thermodesulfatator atlanticus | reverse complement strand
GGCGGTAACGGTAACTTTGGCCCAATAAGGCCTCGGTGGTATGCCAGATAAGGAGCAGGAAGGCCAGCTGGCCGCTGTAGTAGTGCAGGTAGCGGAAGAGCGCTCCGAAGGGCACGGTCCCTTCGATCCCCACCGTGGAAATGAGGGGGATTTCGGCCCGGTAAGGGTAATTGATAATTATGCCGGTAATAACGGCCAGGAGGAAGGAGGCGCATAGCCCCCAAGAGGCCCAAGGGCTAACCCGGGATTTCAAGGAGCCATCCCCCTTCGATCTTTTTGATTTTGAGCGTCAGCAGGTCTTTTTTGGCGGGCCCGGCCAGGTAACGCCCGCTGAGATCAAAACGGCTCTGGTGGCAGGGACAGACGAATTCTTCTTTTCGGTTGTCAAAACCCACCAGGCAGCCAAGATGCGGGCAGCGTCGGCTAAGGGCAAGCCAACGTTCCTTCTGCCTTACCAGAAAGACCTCTCCTATAACGAATAACTTTTTTTTCTGAAGCTGGTCTTCTTTGACCACGATCTTTTTGGGCGGACGGGGAAGGAGACGGGAGGCGCAAAGGAGTCCGGTGCTACCCAGACCTGTGAGCAGAAAATAGCCCAGAAACTTAAAGACCTTTCGCCGGGTCATCTCTTCCGGTAGAGGATCGTTGCGCTTTCCAGGTGAAAAGTTTGGGGAAACATATCAAAGGCCTTGATCTCTTCTATCTCAAAACCGTTTTCTCTGAGGATACGCAGGTCCCGGGCCAGGGTGGGCGGGTCGCAAGAGACGTAAATCAGCCGGTCCACGGCGATATCCGGGAGAAAGCGCAAAATTTCCTTGCACCCTCCCCGCGGTGGGTCAAGTACCACCAAAGGATAGGTTTCAGCGGCCTTGAAAAGGTCTATCAGGGCCTCGATGGCAGAAGATACCCGCAGGGAGACCTGCTTCAGCCCCCAGAGATTTTTGTTGTCCACACCGTCGGCGATAGCCCGGTGGTCGGTATCAACCCCAAGCCCTTCTGCGGCGTTGATGCTGAGGGGCAAAAGAAAGTTTCCAATACCGCAGTGGAGGTCAAGGACCCGCGTGTTTTCATCCGTCCCGGCCTTTTCCTTGACGTAGCCGATGAGTTTCAGGTTGATATCCCAATTGGCCTGGACAAACACCCCGGCGGAGGCCAGAAAGATCTTTTCCGCCCCCAGGCCAGCAATCTCACCCGGGACGGCGAAGAGCCGACGCCCTTTATGGGGAGCGTCTTCCGGGAAAGGCCCTTCTGGCGCCCGGCCCCTAATCCAGTAAAAGACGGCCTTTAATACGGGGAGGGCGGCCAGGAGTTCGTAAAGGTCTTCCCTTCGGGGTTTTAGCTGGGTCCAGAAGAGGAGTACCACCTGGTTCTCCACCGGGGAAAGACCAAGATTTACCCTTTTGACGTAGGGGTGGAGCCTTTTCCAGGCCGGGATGGTGGGCAACTTTTCGATAACTTCGTTTACTTCCGGGGTGGTTAAGAGACAGCGCTTGACCGGGACCAGGTCGTGTGAGCGCCTCTTTAAGAAGCCCAGGGCCCCTGTTTCTTGGTGGACGTGAAACTGGAGGCGGTTCCGGTAACCGAAGACCTTTGGGGACGGTTCGATGCCGACCACCAGGTCTTCTTCGATCTTTCCCACCCGGGCCAGGGTTTCTTTGAAGATCTTTAATTTTTCTTGGAGCTGGGCCTCGTAAGGTAAATGCTGGAACTGGCATCCACCACAGAGACCAAAATAAGGACATTCAGGTTCTTGCCTTACAGGTGCCGGGGAAAGGATTTCCTCAGGCCGGGCCAGGGCGTAATCTCCGAGCTTCTGGGTGATCCTTATGCGTACCTTTTCTCCGGGGATGGTGTCCGGCACAAACACCACCCGGCCGTCTGGCAGGCGGGCCAGGCCCTCTCCTCCGTGGACCAATTTTTCGATGGTGACCACGGCTTCAGGCTCCATTTTCAAAACGGGCTACCACCGTACCTCGCGGGGTATCAATGACCCAGAAGCCGTCTTTTTGCAGCTTCTCCCGTAACCGGTCCGCCTTCTGAAAATCTCCTTTTCTCCGGGCTTCTTCACGCTGAGCCAGTATGGCTTGAATGGCTTCAGTTTGGGCCAGGGTGGCAAACCGGATCAACCCCAGGACCTGATCCACTTTACGGAGGGCCTCTTTTACCCGGGCGGTCTGGTCCTCAGAAAGGCCTTCCCGCGCCAGTACCGGCTCCAGACGGTTGGTGAATTCGAAAAGGGCGGCCAGGGCCCCGGAAATATTAAGATCGTCGTCAAGGGCCGTTTCGAATTCAGCCAAAAGCCTTTGTACCGTCTGTTCTACCGGAAACGCGGTCTGGCCGCTTGGTTCACGGGCCAGAAAAATCATGAAACTATCAAGGCCACGGAGGGCTTTGGCGGCGTCTTCCAGGGCCTCCCAGCTAAAGGCAAGGGGTTTGCGGTAATGGGTCCGCAGGAGGAAATATCTTATCTCCCGGCCGCTGAAGCCCTTGGCCAGAAGTTCCGGCAGGGTCACGGCGTTACCAGCGGAAAAGGACATCTTCTTCCCCTGCGCTACCACCAAAGCCGAATGGAGCCAGAAGCGGGCCATAATTTTGCCGGTGAGGGCCTTTAAAATGGCGATCTCGTCTTCATGGTGAGGGAATATCAGATCGGTCCCGCTGGTGTGGATGTCAAATTCCTCTCCCAGGTATTTGAGGGCCATGGCCGCACACTGGATATGCCAGCCAGGCCTGACCTTGCCCCATTCGGTCTCCACGTAAAGCCCGGCCTTGAGTTCTTTCAGGGTGGCCCGCTTAAAGAGGGTAAAGTCCAGGGGATCGTCTTTTTCGTAATCTTCGAGGTCGACGGTGGCCCCGGCTTTGAGCTTGGCAAGGTCCGTCTTGGAGAGCAGCCCGTAGTCTTCCAGTTTGGAGACGTCAAAATAGACCGAGCCGTGGCGCACGTAAGCAAATCCCCGCTTGAGGAGCTGGCGGGCCAGGGTGATCATTTCCTCTACGTGGGCGCTGGCGCGAGGAAAATGGTCGGCCGGCAAGATGTTTAAGGCCTTCAGGTCGGCAAAAAAGGCGGAAGCCACCTCTTCGGTGAGCTCTTTGAGTTCCTTTCCCGCGCCAAAAGCCGCCTCTATGGTCTTGTCGTCAAAATCCGTAAGGTTGACCACGTGTTTTACCTCATAGCCTTTGAAGCGGAGGTAACGTTTCAAAAGGTCTGCGGTGATCATGCGCCGGTAAAGCCCCAGGTGGGGTCTACGATGCACGGTGGGGCCGCAGGTATAAATCCCGACGTGTCCTTCTTTAAGGGGGCGGAAAGGTTCGGTCTTACGGGTTAAGGTGTTGGTGAAACGGAGCCCCTTGGAGGGGACATCTTCAAAATCCCAGAGGGGGGTGGAGAGGTATCTTTCGCCTCCGTCAGGGAAAATTACCACGATCAGGCCTTCTTCCAGCTCTTTGGCCAGCTCCAGGGCCCCGTAAAGGGCGGCCCCGGAACTCATCCCTACGAAGATCCCCTCTTCCCGGGCCAGCCTTCTGGTCAGGGCGAAGGCCTCTTCGTCTGGGGCGTTTATGATGCGGTGGAGCAATTTTTTGTCAAAAATCCCCGGAGGGTAAGATTCCTTCATATTTTTTAGGCCCTGGATCTGGTGCCCGGGATAGGGTTCCACCCCGACCACCTTTACGTCCCGCCCCTGGTCTTTAAAAAAGCGGGCCAGCCCCATGAGGGTGCCTGTGGTGCCCATCCCGGCCACCACG
>DROK01000303.1 GCA_011321895.1 Thermodesulfatator atlanticus | reverse complement strand
AAGAGAGATCTCCCCGTTGATGATTTTGGGAGGGGAGGGGCAGGCCTTCTGCCGGGTCTCTTTCCCTATCAGATCGATGACCAGCCGGGCTGGCTCGTCCAGAAAAAAGACCCGGGAGTCGGTAAGACTTGCCAGATCAAGAACCACCCGCACCGGATTTTTACGGTACTGGCCAAAGCGGATCTGTTTGAGGAGCCCGTCTTTTACCGGGACCAGGGGCTTCAGGTAAGGCGAGATACGGGCGGGTTCCAGGTCAACGTAAAGACGGGGTGGTTTTCCTGGCTGCGGTTTTAAAACGTGGGCCTGGTAAGAGACCTTACGCGAAAGATCAAGGACCACGCGGCTGTAATCCGCGCTGGACCAGTGTCTTATCTGTTTGATGGTGCCGCCTATCTTTACCGCCAGCACCTTGCCAGCTGGCCGGGACGCTTTTGCCCTGGGGGAGGCCTTTTTAGGAGAAGAGGCCTTTTCCTTTTGGGCGGCTACGGGTTTGCTGGCGGAAGATCTTTTGAGGCGTTTTTTTAAGGCCAGCGCCTTTACCGGGTCTCTAAGCTTCCTTTCGTAAACCCTTATGGCTCGCCTTAAGGCCTGCGTGGCTTCCGGGCTGCGGGGATATTTTTCCCAGACCAGACGGTAATATTTAAGGGCGGTCAAGAGGTCTTTTTTCCGGCCGGAATAACCGTAAAGTTCCTCGTACAACCTGGCGGTCTTATAAAGGGCTTTGGGGGCCACCCTGCTTTCAGGAAAACGTCGGTAGACTTCTTTAAACCGGGCGATCACCCGCAACCAGTAACGGCGGTACTTAAGCTTCTTTTTAGAGGCTGCAAAGCGTTTGAGCTCCTTTTCCGCCTGTTGGTACGCCTTTTCGGCTTCGGTGAGGGCGTGCGCAGAAGAGATTATCCCCGGAAAAATGAGAAAAACGAGGAAAAGGAAGACCTGGAAGCGGCGCCAGAAAGTCAAAAATTTGACAGAAGACATCTAGACCTTCTCCGCCAGTTTGCGCAATTCATAGAGTTTTTCCAAGGCCTCAAGGGGGGTCATCCGGTCAGGCTCAAGGCTCAGAAGGTGTCTTTTAAGGACGTCTTCCCGGTGAAAAAGGCTCTTTTGCCGGCCAGAAGGCATCTTTTTGGGCGGAGCAGGTTTTTGTTCCAGCGATCTTAAGATCTCCTTGGCCCTTTTGACTACGGTTTTGGGCAATCCGGCCAGCGCCGCCACTTCTATGCCGTATGATTCGCTGGCTGGCCCGGGCAGTAACCGGTAAAGAAAGATTATTTCGTCTTCGTAGGCCTTGACCGCCACGTTAAAATTTTTGGCCCCGGGGTGGGTGGCGGCAAGCTCCGTTAGTTCATGATAGTGGGTGGCAAAAAGGGTCATCACTTTTTTCTTTAGCAAAAACTCTGCCACGGCCCAGGCAATGGCCAGACCGTCATAGGTGCTGGTCCCCCGGCCTATTTCGTCAAGGATCACCAGGCTTTGGGGCGTGGCCTGATGCAAAATATTAGCACATTCACTCATCTCCACCATGAAGGTGCTGCGCCCGCGGGAGAGCTGATCAGAGGCCCCCACCCGGGTGAAGATACGATCACAGAGGCCGATTCGAGCCGCCTCTGCCGGAACAAAAGAACCTACGTGGGCGAGCAGGACGATCAGGGCCGTTTGTCGCAAAATGGTCGATTTCCCCGCCATGTTGGGACCGGTGATGATGAGGAGGGAGTTTTCTTGCGGGTCCAACTTGACGCTGTTGGGCACAAATTCACCGGGAAGGGCCGCTTCCACCACCGGGTGCCGCCCCTCCTCGATCTCCACCCTGGGTTCGGTCAATATTTCTGGTCGCACGTAACCGCGCGCCACGGCCACTTCCGCCAGGGAAAGGAGGGCGTCAATGGTGGCCAGGGCCCTGGCGGTTTCGCGGATCTCGCGCCCCCAGGCAAGCACTTTTTCCCTTAAGGCAAGAAAGATCTCGGCCTCGATCTCCTTGATCCTTTCTTCCGCGGAGAGGACCTTGACCTCAAATTCTTTTAGTTCAGGGGTGACAAAACGTTCGGCCCCGACCAGGGTTTGTTTGCGGATATAATCCTTGGGGACCTTGGCCAGCTGGCTTTTGGAGACCTCAATGTAATACCCGAAGACCCGGTT
>DROK01000302.1 GCA_011321895.1 Thermodesulfatator atlanticus | reverse complement strand
TTCCTGGGTATGCTGAGGGTTTTCCGCCTGCGCGGCGGCCATCAGCCAGAATCCCGGGTCCAGGATGGCTAAATACCCCAAAAAGGCGTAGAAGTCTGAAAAAGAAAAGGCGTATTCCGCCAGCGAAATAAGAAGTTTAAAGCGAGGAGAGCTCTGTTCCAGGCAGGCAAATTGCTCAGGGTTTTTCTTGACCGCCTGCCCTACCCCACCGATCGTGTTGGCCAGGAGACCCAACTGGTGGAGAATGGCGTTGTGGGGAATGGCCCTGATCTCAGCCGCAGAAAAGAGCTGTTTTTCCACTTCAAATTGCCGCCGCACCGCCCTGGAACCGGTGGGATAGAGTAAGTTTCGCCCGTACTCGTGAAGGAGAAGGGCGTAGTCCGGGTCCTGCATGATACGCTCGTTGAACTGTTGTACGGTGGCAAAAAACTCGAAAACATAATCCCATTCGCGGTAAAAAGGGTCGTCGGTATCCAGGGGCTCCCGGGCGAATTCAAAAATGCGGGTGAGCACCGCCAGGGCCAGATAGGGGTTTAAAAAATATACGTAGCCGTCCCCTCCCTGGAAAGAAAATTCTTCTTTGAGCAACGCCCCGGTCTTCAATAACTCGGCCCGGCTACGCGGAGACATTATATATTGCAGACGCGCCTTGAAACTGGCCGGATGGGCCCCCCGGCCGATAGATTCCCCGTGGGTGTTAAAGATCACCACTTCAAGAGGGGCGAGGCGGTGTTTTTCTATCACCCGCGCCAGGCGTCTCCTCAAATTTTCAATGGCAAAAGAGGCCGCGGTTTGGCCCAGATGACGCCCCGCGTCCGAAAACCCGGTCTGGATACAAAGCCGGCCCCGGGCCAAAACGTAGCGGCGGTAGAATTGGTTGGCCAGCATTTCGTCCACTATCCTGGCCCCCCGGAAAAGGGCCCTGGGAGTCTCAAAGAGGGGGGAGAGGTCGATCTTTTCCTCTACGTTAAAAAGTTTGGCAAAATAGAGGGCGGCGATGGGGGTAAAGCTGCTTTCCGTCTCGGCGATGAGAAACCTGATAGGGGTTTCGGCGTCACAGTATTTGAGCATCTGGGTAACAAGCATAAACAGCCGTTTGGCGGTGGTGCGCTCGGCGATGAGGGAGCCGAAATTGATGGTAACGGGCTTTACCCCCGCCAATAAGGCGTCAACGGCCTTGAGGTAAGTCTTTTTGCTGCTCGGATCTTCCGGATCAGTCTCAAGTCCGATAAGGCCCCGGATGGCGTTGTGGATCTGTTTGGCGTTCAGGCGGACGTGGATATGGGAGACCCCCAGGCCAAAATTTTCGACCTCCGTGCGCAAAATGGCCAGCCGGTGCAGGACTTCCGGAAAGGCCTGCGCCTTTTGGGCCGCCTCATCGATGAGTCTTACCAGCGTACTGGGTCGCACCAGGCGCCGGCCAAGGGCCTGGTACATCCTTTTGGCCACCAGCCTCAGAGCCTCCAAAGACTCTTCAGAGCCCGCCGAAGCCGCGGAAAAGACGGCAATCTCCTCCTCGGCCCCGCTTAAATTTTCCGAGATGATTTGGATAATCTGGGCCAGACAGGCCCTTAACGCTTCTGCCTCTTGAGCGATGGGACATAGATCAAGAATGTATTGGGCCTCTTTGAGGTAGTATTCCAGGGCCAATTTGCGCTCTTCCAGCCGAAAGGCAAAGGACTGGGTCCAGGCAATGTCCCGACGGCCGTCCAAGTCGTAACCCACCCAGGAGGCCACCGTGACTAACCTGGGTCTTAGCTGCCACCATTTTTCCGGAAAGTGTTCCCGGGCCAAACGAAAGAGCTGGTCATAAAAGCGCCAAAGCGCCTTTTTAATGTTAAAAATCGCCTCTAAGGCCAGCCGGTGTTCCTTCTCCAGGGTGATCTCGGGGTCAGAAAGGTGTTCTTTGGTGAAGATATTTTTGAAAATTTCCCTCAGTTGGGATTCGTTCAATGGGACACCAGCCAGGTTGCGCCCGCTGGCCAGGTCCGCGAGGAGCCGCAAAAGTTCTTCACGCAGGGCAAAGGTGGGGTGGGCCGTGACCACCAGCCCGAAAAGTTCTCTGCCAAGACTCTGGTTAAAAGCATCAAAGTCTTTTTCGGCGAGACCGGGCAAAGAGGCGACAAATTCTTTGAGGGATGCGAGGTTTTCCAGGGGATCCACCACCCCCACGTATTTATGAAGGCGTTCAGCCCGGGCCAAAAAGGCCTGCCCGTCAAGGAATTGGGTCAACTGTTCAAGGGCCGAGAAGGTAAGCTCCCCCTTCTCCAGCCGGCGGGCCAGGTTTACCGCCAGCAACAAAATGGGGTTGGCAAAAGGGTTTTCCCGGATCAGCAACCTGAAATGGGTAAGACTTTCCTTAAGGGACTGGTAGAGGGCGAAAATATCGGTTTCATAATCTACCGGTTCGAAAGAAACCCCTTCTACCGGGAGAAACAGCAATTTTTCCTTGGCCAAAAATTCTTTCAGTAAACGACGCCACATGCCTTCATTTTTTCGCGACTCTGGTAAATTGCAAGCAAGAGTTTATGCTAAAACCATGTTTCCCGAAAAATTAAAAGAAGCCCTGATAGCCCTGGCGGAGGAAGAAGAGGTTTACGTGGCCGGAGGGCCGGTAAGAGACGCCCTCCTTGGCCGGCGCAGCAAAGACCTTGATCTGGTCGTCCCCCAAGAGGCCGCCAGGGTTAGCCGCCATCTCGCCCAAAGGCTGGGCACCAAGCTGGTAATCCTTGACGAAGAAGAAGGGGTCTTCCGCCTCCCCCTCGAGGAAGACTTCTTCCTGGATATCTCCAGGTTTCGCAAAAACGCCACCACCATCGACGAAGACCTCAAAGCCCGGGATTTTACCATCAACGCCCTGGCCGTAGAGTTAAAAACCTTTTTGACCCGGAAGGCCCCCCTCTGGCCCATCATCGACCCCACCGGGGGCTTAAAAGAC
>DROK01000301.1 GCA_011321895.1 Thermodesulfatator atlanticus | reverse complement strand
GTTAGAGGCGGGGTGCTCGACCTTTTTCCTCCAGGAGAAGAATTCCCGGTAAGGCTTGACCTCTTCGGAGACCTCATCGAGTCCATCAAATATTTTGACCCTACCACCCAGCGTTCCCTCGGACGGAAAGAAGAAGTGGTGGTCCTGCCGGTCCAGGAGGTACTTTTAGAATATGACCCTGAAGGTCTGGAAGAGAGGCTTTTTAAGCGCTTTAAGCGTTTTGAATTAAGTCCGGACAAAGAAAGCGCCTATCTCCGGGCCCTTGAGACCAGGCACTTCCTCGAGCCTGAGGAATTCTGGCTGCCTTTGGCTTACGCCAAACCCGCAAACCTCTTCGACTACTTGAGCCAGGAGGAGATGATCCTCCTCTTTGAACCCGAAAAAATCCAGGAAGAAGCGGAAATATTTGAAGAAAAACTCCTCCTTTCCTGGCGCAAGGCCCGGGAAGGAAAGCGTGTCCTGGTGGAACCTTACGAGAGCTTCCTGACCCGGGAAGAGTACGAAAGATACTGGCCGAGGGCAGAACGGAAGCTCTTGGTCTACGGCCTTTCCCGGGCCGAAGAGGGAATCTTAAATTTCGAAGTAAGAGACCACCACCAGCACGTCTCTCTCCTTAAAGCGGAACCCAAAAGGGCCATAGAAACAGGGCTTGCCTATCTCAAAGAAGCCCTGGAACGCGGAGAACGGGTCTTGCTGGTAACCCCGCAGGAAAAAGCCATCGAACGCCTGAAAAGTCTTCTAAAACGGGAACTTTCTCTTTCTCAAATTCCCGAACACAAAGCCCCCTTTCAGGACCTTTCTCTCTCCGACCCCCTTTCCCTTTGGCAGGGAGAATTGGGCCGGGGCTTTAGCTGGGCGGAACTCAATCTTTTTATCATCACCGAACACGAACTCTTTGGCCTCAGAAAACCCCTTTCTGGCCGGAAACGCTCCCTGAAGGACACCTTTTTGCGTTTTGAAGACCTGAAGCCCGGAGACCTGGTGGTCCACCGGGAGCACGGGATTGGCCGATACCAGGGGCTGGTATCCCTCGAACTTTCAGGCCTTGAAGGGGAATTCTTGCTTATCGAATACAAAGACGGGGACAAACTCTACCTTCCCGTCGACAAGCTCAACCTGCTGCACAAATACGTAGGTCTTGAAGGGAAAGAGCCACCTCTTGACCGCCTGGGGGGCAAGAGTTTTGAGGCCCGGAAGAAGAAGGTCGAAAAGGCCGTGGCTGAAGTGGCCCAGGAACTGCTCTCTCTCTACGCCGCCCGCAAGGTAAGCCAGGGGTTCGCTTTCACGCCTGGCCCTCTTCTTCGCCAGCTTGAAGCCACCTTCCCCTACGAAGAGACCCCGGAACAGGCCGCCGCTATCGAAGAGACCCTGGCGGACATGCAAAAACCGGTGCCCATGGACCGTCTCATCTGCGGAGACGTGGGCTACGGCAAGACCGAGGTGGCCTTGAGGGCAGCAGCCCTGGCCATAGAAAACCGAAAACAGGTAGCGGTTCTGGTGCCCACCACCGTCCTTGCGGAACAACACTACCGTACCTTTAACGAACGGTTGGCCCCTTTGGGGGTCCGTATCGCCGTACTTTCGAGGATGAAAACTTCCCGCCAGCAACGAGAAATCCTTAAAAAACTGGCCCAGGGAGAGCTGGATATCGTCATCGGGACCCACCGGTTACTCTCGGCAGACGTAAAATTCAAGGACCTGGGCCTCCTCATCATCGATGAGGAACACCGCTTCGGGGTCCGACACAAAGAAAAGCTCAAGCAGCTCAAGAAAAACGTAGACGTTCTGGCCCTTTCCGCCACCCCTATCCCGCGCACCCTGCAGCTCTCTCTCCTGGGGATAAGGGACCTTTCGGTGATCACCACGCCCCCCAGAGAACGTTTGCCGGTCAAGACCTATCTGGCCAGGTTTGACGAACAGGTCATCAAAGAGGCCATAGAAAGAGAGCTGGCCCGGGGAGGCCAGGTATTTTTTGTCCACAACCGGATAAAAGGCATTTACGCCCTGGCGGACTGGCTCAAACGTCTGGTCCCGCAAGCCAGGGTAGCGGTGGCGCACGGCCGGACTCCTCCCCAACAGTTAGAAGATATCATGGTGCGCTTCGTGCGCCGGGAAATAGACGTGCTTGTCTGCACCACCATCATCGAATCAGGGCTTGATATTCCTTCCGCCAACACCATCATCATTAACCGGGCGGACCGGATGGGCCTGGCCGAAATTTACCAGTTACGGGGCAGAGTAGGGCGCAGCAACGTCCAGGCCTACGCCTATCTCCTGGTGCCTTCCTTCTCCTCCCTTTCCGAGGAGGCGGAAAAAAGGCTCAAGGCCCTTTTGCAATTCAGTGAGCTGGGCTCTGGTTTTAAACTGGCCATGAGCGACCTTCAGATCCGCGGGGCGGGTAACCTCCTGGGCACCTTCCAGTCCGGCCACGTGGCTGCGGTGGGCTATGACCTCTATCTGGAAATCCTGAAACGCACCATCGACGAAATGAAAGGCCAAGAGCCCAGCCTTGAGATCGAACCTGACGTAAACCTGAAAGTACCGGCCTATTTCCCTTCCGGTTACGTACCGGACGTGGAACAGCGGCTCCACCTCTACCGCAAACTGGCCCTGGCTAAAGAGGTAGAAGAAATAGCTGACCTGAGGTTAGAAATAGAAGACCGGTTTGGCCCCTTGCCCCAGGAGGCCGAAAATTTACTGGCCCTTTCACACTTAAAAATCCTCCTCCGCCAGCTCGGCGTAAGGAAGGTCGACCGACGCCTAAAGGAGGTCACCCTCTTTTTTGAGCCCCAGACCACCGTACCTGAAAGGATTTTCCGCCGAATTGCCCGGTCAAACGGGATCAACTTGCGCCTGTTAAAGGGCCACCAACTCCGCCTTCAGCTCTCCCAGGACGACATTTTAAACGCCCTGACCGGCTTTTTAGAAAAGGCTCTTTCCCTGGCGCAAAAGGAAAAAGGAGTTTACCTTGAGGATAAACCGGTGGCTTCTGCGGAGGAAAAATGAAAAAATTATTTTTTCTAGGCCTGGCCTTTTTACTATTCTTTTTGTCCTCCCTTGCCCAAGCGGTGGTGGTGGACCGCATCGTGGCGGTGGTAAACGACGAGGTGATAACCCTTTCGGAACTGGACGAAGCCGCCGCCCCGCTTTACCGCAAATACCTGCCCCGGGCCAAAGACCCGGTGGAGAGAGAAAACCTGATCCGCCAGATAAGACGCCGGGTGCTTCAGCAGATGATCGACGAGAAACTGCTCGCCCAGGAGGCGAAAAGGCTCGAAATCAAAGTCAGTGATCAGGAAATCGATTCTTTTATCCAGCGTCTTAAGGAACAGAACCACTTAAGTGACGAAAAATTCAGGGAATTTCTGGCTGCCCAGGGGCTCTCCTACGAAGATTACCGTAAACAGGTCGCGGAACAGATCAAACGCATCAAGCTAATCCAGGGCCATATCCGGGAAAGGATCGTGGTTACCCCGGAAGAGATCAAAGATTATTACCGGAAACATTATCTCAAGGGGAATAATACCGTTTATGAACTGGCAGCCATCATCATCACCGGACCAGAGGCGGAACAGAAGGCCAAAGCCGCTTACGAAGAACTAAAAAAAGGGGTCCCCTTCAAAGAAGTAGCGGCCAAATATTCCTCCCTTAAAGGCAGCGGCGAGGGACTGGGCCGTTTTAAACCTGAAGAGCTGGCCCCCCAGGTAAGGGAGGTGGTGGCCAAACTCCAACCAGGGCAGTACAGCAAACCGGTTAAGGTGGGGGAAAGCTGGCAAATATTCAAGCTGGTAGCCCTCAAAACAGAAGGGGCGGTCCCTCTGGCCGAAGTAAGACCGGAGATAGAAAACAAATTGCGTCAGGAAAAAATTGACCAACTGTTACAAAAATGGCTAAAAGAATTAAAACAAAAAGCCTACATCAGGGTCCTGCTTTAAATGACGGAAGAAAATAAAGAACGCTTCGGAGAATATTTGCGAAAACAGCGGGAGATAAGGGGCTTTTCCCTTGAGGAGATCTCGGACCAGACCAAAATCAGCCTCCGGGCCCTCAAGGCCATTGAAGCGGAAGACTGGGAGTTGTTGCCGGCTGAAATTTATATAAGGGGTTTCATTCGCTGTTACTGCGAGACTATAGGGCTTGATCCCAACGAAGCCCTGTTGCGTTTCGAAGAGGCCTATCTCCCATACAAAAGGCAGAAGGAAGACCGGCGCTATCAGGAGGAATACGTCACCGGGTCCCGGAAGTTTCCCTTCAAATGGCTCATTGTTTTGGCCCTTATTATGCTGGCAGCGGCCCTGGGCTACTTTTTCTATTTCAAAAAGACCGAAAGTCCCCCTGCCCCCGCCTCTCTTCCCAGCCTCGAGACCCCAAAGGAAACAGAAAAGACCGAAGCCCCGGCGGTAACCACTAACGAGACAACACCTGAATCCTTCCAGACCGAAACCGAAAAGACGCCTTGATCCTGGTAACCGAGGCCCTGGTCCTTTCCACCCAGACCGTAGCGGAAAAAGACGTCCTGCTCCTCATGCTCTCTCCCCGTTTCGGGCGTCTTAGTGCGGTGGCCAAAGGGGGCAAAAAGAGTAAAAGGCGCTTTGTCAATGCCTTGGAACCGTTTTCCCATTTACGGGTCCATTTGAGAGGGAACAAAATAGGTCTCTGTCCTTTTTTGGACCAGGCTGACCTCTTAAACCCCTTTGAAGGCTTAAGGCTCTCCCCTCTGAAATTCGCCCTGGCCTCTTATTTCTGCGAGTTGATTGAAATTTTTTTTCGTCCGGGGACGGGAAAGGAATTTTTCCCTGATCTGCTCGAAAGCTTAGCTTTGCTGGAAGAAACGGAAAAATATTGGCCCCTGCTTAAGCTTCATTTTGAACTTACCCTTTTGGCCCGGAGTGGCTTTTTACCCCACCTCTCAAGTTGTGCCCGCTGCGGTCGGGAACTCTCAAAGGCGGTGTCCTTCTCCTATACCGCGGGTGGAGTAGTATGCCTCATCTGTGCTGAAGAAAATGATATCCGTATGAGTCCGGAATCTTTGGCTTTTTTGCGTCACCTCACCCGTCTTTCTGCCCAAAATTTAAATCGATTGCGCCCCAGCGCCGAAAATTTAAGACAGGCCCAACAGACTATCGAAAAGTTCTTGTTATTTGTGGTGGACCGGGAAATCAATTCTTTACGAATCTTAAAAGAGATGCTTTAAAACACAGACTAAAAACCTGAAAGGAGACTGTCTTGAAGGGGCTGAACGACCGCCAATACGTCTTGAACGGGCTGGCTGCCAAGGAATCCTGGCGTCTTTTCAAAATTATGGCGGAATTCGTGGAGGGCTTCGAGGAACTGCCCAAAGTCTATCCCGCTATTACCATTTTTGGCTCAACGAGGATTTCCCCGCAACACCCCTACTACCAGAAGGCCGAAGAAATTGCCCGCTTACTGGCCAAAGAAGGTTTTTCGGTAATCACCGGGGGCGGCCCCGGTATTATGGAAGCAGCCAACAAGGGGGCGGCGGAAGCCGGCGCTTATTCCGTAGGCCTTAACATAAAACTTCCCCGGGAACAGCAACCCAACCCCTACGCCAACATAAAGCTAGAATTCCGCTACTTTTTCGTCCGCAAGGTTATGATGGCCAAATACGCCGTGGGGTTTATGTGTCTTCCAGGGGGCTACGGCACGCTGGACGAATTTTTCGAAGCCGTGACCCTGGTGCAAACCCATAAGATACGGCCCGTGCCCATCGTCTTGGTGGAGAAAAAGTTCTGGCAAGGCCTGATCGACTGGTTACGGGAAAGATTACTCCACGAGGGCATGATCTCCGAAGAAGACCTTGATCTTTTTGCCGTCCTGGATGACCCCAAAGAGATAGTGGCTTATCTGAAAGAGAAGGCCCGGGCCTACAAACTGCTCTCGCGCCTGGAATCTACTTAGCCCTTTGGGTCTGCACGATGCTCATCACCGCCAAATTGCGCAAGATGGCCACCTTCTGGCTTTCTTCTGAGGAAAAGGGACGTTTGCGAAGGGCCATGATCATCCCCAGGGGCCTTTCCCAAACAATGAGGGGAGAAAACAAAATGTCTGCCTCAGGTAGGTCTATTTTGTCAAATTCCGGGATGGTGCTCTTCTTTCCCGCCCATTCGGTCTTTTTACGAAAAATTTCCTTCAAGACCTCTCCCACCGGAAGGACCTTGTCTTTTAAGGCGCCGTTTCGTTGGCCCACGGCGTAACGGATGCTCAGGGCCCCTTCTTTGACCTTAAAGAGGCCGAAGAGGACACTTTCGCACTCAAAGGCCCGACAAATAGTCTCAAGCACCATGAATAAGACCTCCTGGTATTTCTGCCCCGGAGAGGCCAGAAGGGCGGTAATTTCGGCAAGGGCCTTTTGAAAAAATTCTTCGTGCTGGAAGGCTGGCTCCTCCCCTCTCTCTTCCCCGCCCTCACAAAATTTAAGATATTTGGCAAAGGGGCGGTGCAGGTCTTTTACCGCTTGGTAGGCCCCTTCAACCAGAGAAGCGACCATTTTGGGATCTACGGCGTGGTCTTTACAAAACCTTTTGAGGGGCTCGTGGTCGTTCCGCTCAAGCACGGCCTGGACCGCGTGGTCAAAGTCTGCCACTAAAGCAGCCAGGTGTTTTTCTTCTTTCTCTTTGGGCGAACCCTCCAGGATATCCACCAGAGAGGAGGGAAAAGACCAGGCCTTTCCCAACCTTTCCCCGATAAGATAGAGGGCCTCCCTGGCCTTTACGGGATCCCTTCGCTCAAGCTGCACCAAAGTCAAATATTCTTCGGGTAGATGTAAGGCCAGAAGCACCCGTACCAAACGGTAAAATAAGGCCGAAATAAACAATTCTTCTTGAGAAAGATGGAGGGCCCGGTCCAGTCTGGCCAGCATAAAAGCGGCGAAGAAGGACCTGCTGAGCAAGGACAAAACCAGGGCCCGGTTCTTGGAGGAGGTCTTTCGCAGGATTTCTTCCAAATAGTTGGTGGCCAGGGCTATCTTCTTTATGACGTTAAAACCCAGAAAGATTATGGCCTTTGATACCGTGGCGATCTCGATCCCGTTGGGGTTGTAAAAACAGGAATTGGCCAGGCGCAGGACCTTCTTGGTCAAACCAAAATCTTTGAGGATCAAGGCGGCCAGATCCTGAGCCGAAAGCTGATCTTCTGGCTCGACGTTGCCCACTATCTTTAAGATACGGGAAGTGGCCGGCAGTTCCCCTCTTTCAAGCAAAAGGGTGGATATCTCGCGCCAATTAAAGGATTGCTGAAAAGACTTTTTGTGTGCTATCATCCTGCAGATTTTATCGGTATCCTGGTGATAAACCTTTTAAGACATGCCTTCAAAGGGTGTCATTTTAATCGCTACCGGAGGTGGTTTAGGCCGCCTCCCCAAAGCGCCTGGAACGTGGGCCTCCTTGGGGCTGGTTCTGGTCTTTGCCGGCGTCTCCCGTTTTCTGCCACCGGTCCTGCAGAGTGTGCTAGCCGTCATCCTCTTTTTGGTGGGAATATGGAGCGCAGAGCGCTACGCCGCCGCCCAGGAAGAAAAAGACCCGAAAGAAATCGTCATCGATGAAATTACCGGCCAGTGGTTAACCCTGGCTGGATTTGAGGCCACCGTGGCCAACCTGGCTTTGGGTTTTATCCTCTTCCGCCTGTTTGATATCTTTAAACCCCTTCCTATCCGGTTGGGCGAAAAACTTCCCGGGGGCCTCGGCATCATGATGGACGACGTCCTGGCGGGGATCGCGGCCCGCTTTACGCTGGAAATTATCAATCGATTTCTATTAAGTTGACCCCTTCCAAATACAGCCGGGCCGCAGCCACCCCCAGAAGGGGAGAAAGCCCACAGGAAGGACTCCGGCTTTTCAAAAAGGCCTTTCTCACCCCAAAGAGCCTGGCCAGTTTGAGGGCCTCCTGGGCCCCGCGCAAAAAGGCCTCCGTAACGTCTTTGCCTGCGCGGTTAACCACCCGGGCCCGGCCCGCCAGTACGGCCAGACCGTCTCCGCCCACCAGTTCCGCCGGGATCCTGGGGGTGGGTAGTCCTCCTAATTGTTCAGGGCAGAAGGGAATTACGTGGTAGCGGTCAAGTAACGAGAAAAGCTTGGGGTTTTTCTTGGTGGCCCCGTCATAGCGGGTCGCCAGACCGAGCAGGCAGGCCGAAACCAGGACGTGTTCCATTAACGGATGATTACCGAGGGTTCCTTTTCATCCCGGGCCTCGATATGGCCGATAACGTAGGCCTCCTCTTTCATCCCCTTTAAAATCAACTCCACTTCCTGGGCGGCGCTCTCTGGCACGATAAGCACCATCCCTATGCCACAGTTAAAGGTGCGGAACATCTCTTCTTCCGGGATCCGGCCGGCTTCTTTCAAGAAGGTAAAAATGGGCGGCACCGGCCAGCGGCCCTTTTCGATGACCGCCTTGGAACCCTTGGGCAAAATTCGGGCAATGTTGTCGTAAAAGCCGCCTCCGGTGATATGGGCCGCCCCTTTGAGGGGTAGGCCGTGGCGCAATAGCCCAAGGAGGGGGCGAACGTAGATCCGCGTGGGCTTAAGGAGCTCTTCCCCTAAGGGGAGGGGAAGGCCTTCAGGCTGATCCTCCAGGGAAAGCTTCAGCTCTTCAAAGACTATCTTCCGCACCAGAGAATAACCGTTGCTGTGGAGCCCGTTAGAGGCCAAACCCAAGACTAAATCCCCCACCGCTATTTCTGAACCGTCAAGGATGGAATTCCGGTCCACCACGCCGACCGCAAACCCGACACAGTCGTATTCTCCGTCCTCGTACATCCCCGGCATCTCCGCGGTCTCTCCGCCGATGAGGGCACACTCCGCTTCTTTGCACCCTTCTGCTATCCCTTCGATCAATTCCAGGGCGATCTTTTCGTTAATCTTGCCAAATGCCATATAATCCAGGAAAAAGAGCGGGGTGGCCCCGGTAACCACGATATCGTTAACGCACATGGCCACCAGATCGATCCCTATGCCCCGGTGTCTGTCCGCCATCACGGCGATTTTTATCTTGGTCCCCACGCCGTCGGTGGAAGAAACCAGTACCGGTTGTTCAAACCTTTCGGTGTCCAGGGCGAAAAGCCCCGCAAAACCCCCGATTTCCGTAAGGACACCCCGGCGGAAAGTCTTAGCGGCGATCTGTTTGATTTGATCCACCAGACGGTTGGCCGCTTCGATGTCTACCCCTGCTTCCGCGTAACGACTGGCTTTAGTAGGCATAAAGTTTCCCGTAAGGCCGGTGTGTTTTGGGCCTGATTTTAACAAATTTTTCTGCCAAAATTTCCTCAAGCTTGTAATTCAAGTCTTTGCTGTATTCGCTTAAGTGCTGTTCGATAATTTTTTGGTCTTCTTCGTTTACCTCTTCTATCTGGAGGGCCCCGCCTAACTGGGTCTCCGGCACGCCACCGCGCACGTAAATCACCCCGCCGTGCATCCCCGTCCCCAAAAAGATGCCGGCGATGGGCCGCTCAGGATAACGGGAATACATCCCGAGAAGGATGATGATGCCCCCGGCCATGTACTCCCCCAAAAAGTCTCCTGCCTTTCCCCCTATCACGATTACCGGTATCTTGTCCATATAGGCCTTCATGTGGATCCCTACCCGGTAACCCACATCTGAGGCCACAAAGATCTTTCCCCCGCGCATGGCGTACCCCACCACGTCGCCAGCCATCCCTTCTACGATGATTTTACCGTCATCCATGGTATTGCCGGCGCCGTCTTGCGTGTTTCCGTGGACCCGAATCCTCGGCCCCCGCATAAAGGCACCCAGGTCAAGCCCCGGAACCCCGTAAATATCAATATCCACTTCCGCCGATACTCCCGCCGCGATATAGCGCTGGCCGTTTACGTTTTTCAGTACGAGATGTTTCTCTCCCTGGGCAATGGCTTTGCGGATGAGTTTATTGAGTTCACGGTAATGTAGTTCCTTGGCATCGATCTCAAACGCCATGGCCTATCTCCTTATTCTTCTTCCTCTTCTTCCTCCGCCGCCAGGGGAAAACGACACACTGGCGCAGAAATGCTCAAGGCTTCACCCCGCAGGTAACTGCGCTGGTTGGGAATGGTGTCCGGTTCGAGCTCCACGATCACCGGTTCACCGGCTTTGGGGCACCAGACTTCCTCGGGGTCTGGGCAAATGGCCCTGATGGCGGCTTCCTCGCTGGCCATGTAATAATAATCACCCTTTTTGGCCGCTACCAAGGGACGAAGTTTTACCCGGTCGTTCAGACCAACCAGGCCGCCGTTGTAGGCAAAGAGGATGGCAAAGGGCCCGTTTAACATCGCCGCCCCGTAAACCGTACGGATGGCCGTACACACGCTCTTGTCCGGCTCTTCCATGCGGTCAATCTCCTGCCAGAAAGGAGGAGCCAGGGCCATGCACGCCAGCTCGATGGGCAGACGGTGTCTGCGAATAAGGAGATCCAGGAGGTACGCCACCACTTCGGTGTCTGTGAGCAGGGTGCAATGATAGCCAAACATCTCTAAATAACGCCGGTTGGTCCCGTAACTGGAGATCTCTCCGTTGTGTACGATGGACCAGTCCAGGATGGTAAAGGGGTGGGCCCCTCCCCACCAACCGGGAGTATTGGTAGGGAAGCGGTTGTGGGCCGTCCAGATATAAGCCGAATATTCTTCCAGCCTGAAGAAATTGGCAATCTGGTCAGGGAAACCCACGCCCTTAAAGGCCCCCATGTTGCGTCCAGAGGAAATCACATAGGCCCCGGAGACGTTTTTGTTGATGTGCATCACCAACTCGACCATATAATCGTCTTCATCAAGGGTCCCCTCGCATATCTCCCGCAGCTCTCCTTCGTAACGGGGCTTAACAAAATAGCGCCTGAAGCGTGGGGGAGAAACTATCCCCGGGGTGGGACGGGTGGGAATGCGTTCCTGGTGGACCAGGTAGCATTTATGGGCCAGTATCTCTTCCACGTCCTTCAGGGCCTGTTTATGGTCCGCCATTACGTGAAGGCAATAATATTCAGCAAATTCCGGGTAGATCCCGTAGGCGGCGTACCCGGCCCCCAGCCCGTTGCCCCGTTCCATCTGACAACAGATGGATTCAATTATCACTTCCCCTTTTATTAACTCGCCTTTGCGGTTAATAACCCCGGAAAGGCCACAACCTGCCTGTTCTTTGTTAGGGATAAATATCTCCATCTCTATTCTCCCGCGTGTTTTACACCCAGGATTTTGAGCTCAACCTCGTTGAGCCCCACGGCCCGGAGTTTGTCCCGGTTACCCCGCAAACTTTCAATGGAGTTGAGCCCCATGGCCCCCAGGAGTTCCTGGATCTCATGGGCCCAGCCGTGCACCAGGTTGTAGATCTTCTCAAAAGCGGTTTCCGGATCCAGGCGTTTGATAAGCTCCGGGTTGTTGGTGGCGATCCCCCAGGGACACTTCCCCGTAAAACAGCGCCCGCACATGGTACATCCCACCGCGATGAGGGCCGGGGTCCCGATGTAGACCGCATCCGCCCCCAGGGCAATGGCCTTTACCACGTCGGCGCTGCAGCGAATACCTCCTGAAACCACCAAAGAGGCCTGGTTTCTGATACCTTCCTGGCGCAAACGCTCATCCACCGCGGCCAGAGCCAGCTCGATGGGGATTCCCACGTAGTCCCGGAACATGGTGGGCGCCGCCCCGGTACCCCCTCGCAGCCCGTCAAGGACCACCACGTCCGCCCCGGCCCGCACGATACCGGAGGCGATAGCCGGGGCGTTATGCACCGCCGCAATCTTTACAAAGACAAGTTTTTTATACTCAGTGGCCTCTTTCAGGGCGTAGATAAGGCCCCGCAGATCCTCGATGGAATAAATATCATGGTGGGGGGCAGGGGAGATAGCGTCGGAACCCACCGGGATCATACGGGTCTTGGAGATCTCTTCGGTGACCTTTTCCCCAGGCAGATGTCCCCCGATACCCGGCTTGGCCCCCTGACCGATCTTAATTTCTATGGCCACCCCGGCGTTTAAATAGTCTACGTGCAGCCCAAAACGGCCAGAAGCACACTGGACGATGGTATTTGAGCCGTATTGATAAAGGGAGGCGTGCAGCCCTCCCTCCCCGGTATTGTAAAGGGTGCCCAATTCCTTGGCCGCCCGGGCCAGGCCCTGGTGTACGTGAAGGCTTATGGCCCCGTAAGACATGGCGGCGAACATGATGGGCACTTCCAGCTTGATGAGGGGGCCAAGTTTGGTCTTGAGGTGAAATTTGTCGTCTTCAAGAACCACTTCCAGCTTATCCGGTTTCGGCCCGAGATAGGTGCGCAGTTCCATCGGCTCCCGCAGGGGATCGATGGGCGGGTTGGTGACCTGGCAGGCGTCAAGGACCAGGTGATCCCAGTAGTTACGAAAAGGTACCGCGCACCCCGTGGCCGCCAGCAGCACCCCACCGGTATCGGCCTGTTTATAAACGTTTTTTATGAACCACGGCTTCCAGGTATCGTGTTCTCTAAAATCTGAAGGGTTCTTGCGGATGGTTAAGGCCCCGGTGGGACACATGGCCTCACAACGATGACACCCCACACACTTGGCGTGGTCTTCGGTCAAGGTCTCTCTTTTAGAGTCCCAACCGTGAGCTTCGTAGGTACATTCCCGGATGCAGATTTTACACTTGATACACTTGTCCCAGTCACGCTCGATAAAAAAATCAGGGTAAAACTTGCTAAACTGGATTTTTTTCCTCTTCGTCTTGGTTGAGGCCTTTTTGCTTTCTTCTTTTTGGGGGTTCACCTCTTCCTCCCGGCATCCCAGTGTGGTTGCGAAACTTAATTAAATTGCCTAAAAAATTCAAGTTTTAATTCCTTTCTCTCAAACAGGAAAATCCTGCCCGTGCAAGGACAAACCTTAAAGCCCTGTTTATTTTTATCCTCATTTACGCTAGTAAATTTTAAAAAACGGAAAACTACACCAGCATGGGCCAGGTCCTTCTGATAGTGAAACAAAACGCCCGCGTTCCCCCACGCTTAAAGGAAGCCCTGCACAGGCAATTCAGCCAGCAGGGGCTTGAGATCATCACCGAGGAACAAAAAATAGCAGAGGACAAAATTCTGGCCATCGTGGTCCTGGGGGGAGACGGCACCCTTTTGCGCTCTGCCCCCTTGGCTTACCGGCTGGGGGTCCCTCTTCTGGGGGTAAACCTGGGGAAACTGGGGTTCCTTACCGAGGTAACCGAAGAGGAGGCTGAAGAAGTCTTTGCCAGACTGGTCAAAGGCCAGGCCCCCATTGAAAAAAGGATGTTGCTTGAGGTAAGGCACCGCAGGGAAACCTTTTTGGCCTTAAACGAGGCCGCCTTTATCAAAGGCCCTCTGGGACACATGATCCATATCAAGGTGACCTTCGCCCAAAAACTCCTTAGCATTTACCACGGAGACGGTCTGATCATTGCAACCCCTACGGGGTCCACCGCCTATAATCTTTCAGCGGGTGGGCCCATCGTTCACCCCCAAAGCCAGGCCTTGATCCTGACCCCTATTTGCCCCTTTATGTTGAGTGCCCGGCCCATCGTGATCCCCCCAGATCAGGAACTTGTGGTGGAACTGCTCTATCCAGCCGAAGAGGTACACCTGCTGGTGGACGGCTACGTTAACCGGACTTTTAGTTTCGGAGAAAAGATCAAAATAAAAAAGGCGCCGGGAGCGCTCAAACTGGTACGCTCACCGACGCGGGATTATTTTGAGATCCTGAGGGCCAAATTGGGTTGGGCGGCTACTAACGTCTAAGCTTCTTCTGCTTCTTCTTTGCGTATCTTGGCCAAAAGCCGCTCTTTTTCCTTCTCCATGGCCTCTTTGCCGGCCTCGATGGCTTCACGCAAAGTGGCGGTCTTTTCTTCGATGAGATCCTTGCCCTTGTAAATCACCTCATCGGCCTTCTCTTTCAATTCTTCTTTGAGCTCTTCGGTCTTTTCCTCAAGGCGGCATTTAACCATCTCCGCCTTTTCTTCCAGCTCTTCTTTGGTGGTTACTAATTTGAGACGAGCCTCTTCGGCCGCCATCCGCGCCCGTTCCCGCAACTCTTCGGTGGTATCTTTAAGTGTTTCTCTGATCTCCCGGCCACTTTTAGGCGCCAGAAGGAGCGCCACCCCGGCCCCCACCAATCCTCCTAAGACGAAAGAAATGGCCACGGTTGAAAACGAAAACCTTTTTTCCTCCATTTAGGCTTCACCTCCTATAGGTAGTCTTTTTTTAAAGGTCTTAAGCGCCACTTCCAGCCCTTTTGCCACCGCCGCCACCTCAATGGCTGCCTGAGCTATGTTTTTGGAAATTATCTCCGCCACCACTTTGGTGGCCCGGCCCGTCTCTTCCACCGCTTCGAATATCTGCTGGGTCTTGGCCAGTTTTTCTTTAATGTCTTCGACCATTCCGTTTAATTGTTTTAAGAGCTGCTCAACCTCCGCCAAGACAGCGGGTACATCCTTTTGGATCCGGCCCGAAGACTCCTCCAACAAAGTGTTTACCCTGTCAAGGGTCTGCTTAATCTCATCTGATAGGTCCCTGGCTATCTCCTGGAAGGTCTCTAAAAGCTCCTTGGCTGCCGGAGGAAGGACAGAGATCTCTTCTACCAGATTTTCTACCCTGCCTCCCAGGCTATTTACCTGCTCAAGGGTCTTCTGGGTGCTGGAAATTACGGGTTTTAACTCCACGTCAAGGTCATTGAGGATGGTCCGGGCCTGAGTGAGGCTCTGGTCTACCTCGTTTAAGGTGTTTTTCAATTTGCCTACCAGCCCGAGGAGATAGATAACCAACACCACGAAGGAAATCCCTGCCGCGATACCTGCCACGTAAAGCCCTTGCTGTAAATCCATCCCTTCCTCCCAGAATAGCGCTGACTTGCCCTCGTAAGGTTGCTTTTAAATTAAGTCTAGCCGCATTATAAGGCAAGGAAAAGTTGACGCCCTCAAAAAGCTATAGTAGCTAAGCAGCGGCGATGGCTGAGATCAAACCATTTCGTGGCTGGCGTTATAACCCGGAACGGGTCCGGTTAGCAGACGTTGTGGCACCGCCTTACGACGTCGTCACCCCTGAGGAACAAGCCTTTTATTTACAGAAGAGCCCTTACAACGTCTTTCACCTGGAATTGGGGCCCCGCTACGCCACCGACCACGCCCGGGAAAACCAATACACCAGGGCCAAAAAATTTTGGGACACCTGGCGCCAGGAAGGCGTATTGATCAAAGAAAACGCCCCCTCCCTTTACCTTTACCGCCTCAGGTTCTTCTGGAAAGGGCAAAGGCTTACCCGCCGGGGCCTCATCGCCCTGGTGCGGCTTGAGCCCTGGGAGAAAAAAATAATCCTCCCCCACGAAAAGACCTTCGATCAGGTTACCGCAGACCGGCTCAACCTCTTGCGCACCACCCGGGCCCAATTCAGCCAGATCTTCTGTCTGTACCACGACCCGGGGCTTGAAACCTTAAACGTGCTGGAAGAAAAGGGAGAAAAACTTTATCAGGTGGAAGACCGGGAGGGCTTTGAACACGAACTTTTAAGGATTACTTCCCCTCCTGCTATTTCCCAAATAGAAAACGCGCTGCGGGAAAACCCCCTTTATATCGCCGACGGCCACCACCGGTACACCACCGCCCTGCGCTTCATGAAGGAAATGGAAGAACGCTACGGCAAAACCCCACCCCGCTGTTTCCATTACATGATGATGTATCTCTGTCCCTTTGAGGAACCCGGGCTTCTCGTCCTGCCCACCCACCGTCTGCTCCAGCTGCCTTTTAAAGCAGAAGAACTCCTGGCCCGGCTTTCACCCTTTGGCGAAGTGGTGGAAATGCCGGCCCCTGAAACGGAAAATCTGGACCAGATGACCAAAGGGCTTGAGCCGCACGAGTTCCTGCTGTTACACGAAAACAAAGTCTTTCGCTTTACTTTGAAAGACCCCTTACGGATCAGGTGGCAGGAGGAAGACCCTGAAATTTTCAAACTCCCGGTGGCCCTCTTTACCAGGGTTTTGGAAGAGGCTTTGGGGATTTCCGAAGCCGCCCTCAAAAAGGAAGGAAAGGCGGTCTATACTCCCTGGGTAAACCAGATAAAAGAAAAGGCCCACGGGCCTTATTTCGGTTTTCTCCTTCCTCCCACCCCGGTCTTATCGCTTGAGGCAATCGCCCGGGCCGGCCGGGTCATGCCCCATAAATCCACCTATTTTCATCCCAAGATCCTTACCGGCATGGTGTTTTTTGAAATTTTACCGGATAAAGGCCCACCTTGTTAAAGTGACCGCGGAAGAGATCCTGGCCCGAAAACTGTCCCTGGCCCGTCGCTTTTTCGAAAAATATCGTCAAAATCTGCTAAAAGAGCCCAAAATCACCGAACTCCTTACCGCTCACGGAAAGGCCTTCGCCAGGGCCCAGGAGGTGACCATTGAGACGGGAGCAGCTTCGTTTTGCGCCCGTTGCGGGCGGGAAGGCCGCTCCTGTTGCGGGGCGGACATGGAACTGCACTGCGATGACGCCCTGCTGGTAGCAAACCTGCTGGCTGGCGTTGATTTTCCCAGAAAACGCCTCTGGCCAAAGGCCTGCTTTTTTTTAGGACCAGCAGGTTGCGTGTTAAAGATCCGCCCCCTTATTTGCCGCAACTTTATCTGCCCTGAACTGGCCACCGCCCTTGGCCCTGAAAAGGTCTCTTCCCTCCAGGAGGCCTTGGAAGAAGAAGCCCGTCTCCTTTTCTGGTTAACCGAAGAGATCAAGCGGTGGTTGATAAAAGGGCTTTGACCTCTTCTTCGGTAAGGGGCGGGAGGTCTTTCTTTAGGGTTCTCGCCAGGTAAAGGATCTGGGCCGTCTTTTCCAGGATCAAAAGGCGGGTAAAGGCCTGAGCCAGATCCCGCCCCAGCGCCACCGCCCCGTGCCGTTCCAGGACGAGCACTTCCTTATCTTTGGCCGCCTGGGCCACCGCTTCTGCCAGCTCTTTGCTCCCCGGCGGCAGGAAAGGCACGACCCCGATTTCTCCCAGGTAAAGGACCGTTTCCGCCAGGAAGGCCTGAGAAAAATCTTCCCCGGCCAGAGAAAGGGCCAGGGTATAGGGAGGGTGGGCGTGGATAATCGCCCCCACTTCCGGCCGGTTTTCGTAAACCCTCAAATGGAGCGCTGCTTCACTGGAAGGGGCTCGCCCTTCTATTACCTTCCCGGACGGATCCAAAACGGTAATATCTTCCGGGCGCAGTTTTTCTTTGAAGACGTTGCTGGGGGTAATATAGATTTTTTCTTTTAGTCTCAGGGAAAGATTACCCTCCGGCCCGGTCAGTAATTTTTCAGCCGCGGCCCGCTGGGCGTATTCCGCCAAAGCCGTGCGGGGAAACCTCATGGTCCTTTAACCTCCTTACAATCCAGATTGACGAGTTTGCCCGTTACATGGCCGATGGCCAATTCTCCTTGGCTTTTAACTATAAATTCCTTCCACTTCCAGAGATACGCCTTTTTGGAGCGCTTTATAAGTTCACTTTCAAAGCCGAATCTTACCTCAAGCTTTTGCGCCTTTAAGGTACCGCAGGAAGTCTCAACCTCTTCGTCTTTCAGATAACGCACAAAGGCCGGGTTGGCTTTTTTGTGGGCAAATACCCACAAGACCTTCTCTTCGCCCGGCTTTTCAAAGACGAGCTTGGTGGTGGCCCAGAAGGCCGATAACTCGTCGTAAACAGGGTAATGTTTAAGTTTGTAAGTGCTCGTCCGTCCTTTCTTACGGCGGGTAACCAGACCCTTTTCCTGGTCAAAAAAGTATTCTTTCAAGAGCTCTTTGCCCCTGCTTTTACGCCAGATCCGGCTTTTTACGGGGTAGCCCCGCTCATCCACCCAGGTGGTCCATTTGGATTTAAAGGGGAAAAAGAGACGTACCATCCCGGTGGTCTTGGAGACCGCACGGAGCTTCAAGAAGGTACCCTCTTTTTCCACGTAGATCTTTATCTTGCCGGCAGGGATCCCCAACCAGGAAACCTTGTATTTCCAATACAGGTTCCCCGCCCCAACAGCCAGCACACCCAAAAATAAGAGCAGGATAAGACTAAGGCCTAAACTTTTCACGCAACTTTTCCTCCACGTTTGGTGGTACCAGCCCGGAAACGTCGCCCCCGAATTTGGCCGCCTCTTTCACGATGGTCGAACTTATGTAGAACCATTTAAAACCCGGCATCAGAAAGATGGTTTCGATTTGGCGGTTCAGGCGCCGGTTCATGAGGGCCAGCTGGAATTCGTACTCAAAATCCGAAACCGCCCTCAGGCCCCGCACTATCACGCGCGCCCCTTTATTGGCCGCAAAATCCACCAGCAGCCCGGAAAAACTTTCCACTTCAATCCGGTCTCTACAGGGAAAGGCCGAGATGGCCTCTTTTACCATGGAGAGTCGTTCTTCCAGGGTAAAAAGGGGTTTTTTGGCCGGGTTTTCTCCGATAGCCACGATCAAACGGTCAAAGATGCGCAAGGCCCTCTTGATCAAATCTATGTGCCCGTTAGTGATAGGGTCAAAGGTGCCGGGATAAACCGCTACGGTCTCTTCAGCCATCATTTCCTCCGGTAAAAATGGAGCTCCGTCTGACCGTAGCGCTTTTTCTTAACCCTGGTCAAGGAGGAAGTTTCGGATGGAAGAGTCTCCCCCGGCCCGATTTCTACTACTACCAGGCCTTCGGGCGCCAGGAGAGCGGCGGCGGGAAAAAGGGTCTTTTCCGCCAGGCCTTTTCCGTAAGGGGGGGTGATAAAGATCAGATCAAAAGGCCCGGCAAGCCCCTCCAGCCCCCCGGGCAAATGGCGCTTTAAAAGCTTGACCCCTTCGGTGACCCGGGCCTTTTTCAGGTTTTCCCGCACCAGCGCCAGGGCCTCAGAACTCCGGTCCACAAAGACCACCTCCGTGGCCCCGCGGGAGAGGGCTTCTAACCCCAGGGCACCGGTTCCGCAAAAGAGATCAAGCACCTTGGCCCCGACCACTTCGTCCCCCAGGGAGTCAAACAGGCTTTTGCGCACCTTGTCCATCATGGGGCGGATCTGCTGGGTCCTGGGGGCTTTGAGGGGAAGGCCGCGGAACTTACCGGCGGTAATACGCATTTTAACAAAAT
>DROK01000300.1 GCA_011321895.1 Thermodesulfatator atlanticus | reverse complement strand
TCGGGAGAAAGCCCCGCGCCCAGACCGACCATTTGGGCCATTTCCGCCGTCATGAAATCCGAAGGGGCGTGGGCATCGGAATTGATCACCAGTGGGGCCTTATATTTGCGTGCCAGGGAGGCCACGTGCCCGTTGGCCAGGCAATGCCCTTTGCGTCCTGAAAGTTCCAGAAAGACCCCCTTTTCCGCCGCCAGCTTGACTTCTTCTTCAGAGATCAACCCCGGGGGGGCCAGGATATCGGCCCCGGCTTTGATAGCGGCCAGATTGGTGCCAGGCTCAACCGGTTCCACCAAAGTTTCCCCGTGGACGACCACCACCGCCGCCCCTAACATCCGTGCCCGTTGGACCAATTCCGGGATCAGCGGAGGGGGAACGTGGGTGAGCTCAATGCCGGGAATGAGCTTTGTAGGGGAGACCTGATTCAGGGCCTTGGCTGCCGCAAGTATCCGAGGGATGACGAGATCGATATTGGAGTGGTCGGCGTGGTCTGTAATGGCTACCGCCTCGTAACCGAGCTTTTTGACCCGCTGCAGGAGCTCGGCCGGGATGAGTTCTCCGTCGCTAAAGATGGAATGACAGTGGAGGTCAAACATCTTACATCTTGTATTTACTGATGGCGGACGGATCCAGCTTTTCCAAAAGCTCTTTGAGCTTTTCTTTGTCTTGGTCCTGCTCCACTCCTTCTTGCTGGGCCTCGGTTTTGGCCGCCTCTTCTAGGGCCTTGCTTTTTTCAAGTACCTTTTCGTGGACCCATATTTCCGCACCGGTACGCAGGGCCAGGGCCACGGCGTCACTCGGACGAGCGTCAATCTGGACCTCCCGGCCGTCGATGTCAAGGGTAATCAGGGCGTAGTAGGTATTGTCTCTTAAATCGCAAACTTCGATACGGGGAATCTTGATGCCCAGATGATCCAGGATGTTGATCATAAGGTCGTGGGTCATGGGTCTGGAAAACTGGATGTTTTCCAGACGGGTCGCGATAGCGGTGGCTTCCAGCAGCCCGATCCAGATGGGGAGGGCCCTTTCTCCCTCTTCCTCCCGCAAGATCATCACCGGGCTGTTGGAGACGGGATCCAAGGCGATGGCTTGGACCTTCATTTTGACCTTCATTAGGACCCCCTAAAAAACTAATTATTGGCACGTACGCGGCCACGCAGGGAATGTTGGCCACACCCTTCAATCAAAACATGAACCAGCTGACCTTTCAAACCAGCCGGGCCGCTAAAATTTACCACGTGGTTGGTACGGGTTCGCCCGGTCCAGAGTTCCGGGTTGCCCGGGCTTTTTCCTTCTACCAGTACTTCAACTTCACGCCCTACGTACGATTCGTTAATCTCCCGGGTAATTTTTTCCTGAACCTGGTGGACGATGGCCAAACGTCTGGCCTTTTCTTCTTCGGGGACCTTTTCTTCAAACCGGGTGGCCCGGGCCAACGGACGGTCCGAATACTTGAAGGAAAAGATCTCGTCGTAGCGGACTTCTTGGAGCAGTTGGATGGTCTCCTGAAAATCTTCTTCCCTTTCTCCGGGAAAGCCCACGATTATATCGGTGGTTAAGGCGATTTCTGGGCAGATCTCTCTGAGCCGTTTTACTTTGGCCAGATAGTCTTCTTTGGTGTAGCCCCGGTTCATGAGTTTGAGGATGCGGTTGGACCCCGCCTGGGCCGGCAAATGTAAATGTTCACACACCTGGGGAATTTCTGCCAGACAACGCATGAGATCTTCGTCGAGGTCTTTGGGGTGGCTGGTGGTGAACCTGATCCTTAAGAGGCCCGGGATGCGGGCGATTTCTCGCAAAAGTTCGGCAAAAGTCGGGTAGTTTTTTTCTTTGCGCCCGTAAGAATTTACGTTCTGCCCCAAAAGGGTTACTTCCTTAACCCCCTGACGCACCAAGCATTCTATTTCCGCCAGGATATCTTCCGGGGGACGGCTTATTTCGCGCCCGCGGGTGTAGGGAACCACGCAGTAGGAGCAGAAATTGTCGCACCCCTGCATAATGGTAACGTACGCCTTGACCGGCCTTGTGCCGTTTAACTCGGGAAAAATCAAAGGTTGGCGAAATTCTTTCCGGAGCGAAACATCTACCACCGGGCCTTCGCCCCGTTGAATCCGGGCCAGGGCCTCAGGCAGGCGCCAGATAGCCTGCGGCCCGAGGACCAAATCCACGTGGGGGAGACGTTTTAAAATGTTTTCCCCTTCCTGCTGGGCCACACAGCCACAAACACCGATAATAAGCTGGGGTCTGTTCTTTTTTAAGTGTTTGAGCCGCCCTACCAGGCCGTAAACCTTCTCTTCGGCCTTTCGCCGCACCGAACAGGTGTTGACCAGGATAAGATCGGCCTCCTTGGGTTCCTGGCAGGGGACATATTCGTCCCTTATGAGCGCCAACATGCGCTCCGAGTCGTATTCGTTCATCTGGCAGCCGAAAGTGCGCACAAATACCTTTTTCATGGCCATCATGCTTCAATTTTTTAGACAATTTTAACAGATCAACTTTATTTTTACAGGCTCGTTGTCAGGGGGCGAGGCCGGGGCTAAGCTTATAAAGATGCTGGTGACGGAACTTACCATGGAGGAATTTGAGGCCGGGCTAAAAAAGACCCGGACCATTATCCTGCCCTTTGGCTCGGTGGAGGAACACGGCCCGCACCTTCCCTTGGGGACTGATACGCTCCAAATGTATGAGCTGGCCAAGCAGGCAGCGCAAAAATATCCCCTTTTTGTGGGGCCACCTGTGTTTTACGGGCTTTGTCGGAGCACCAGCGAACATCCGGGCACGATAAGTATAAAGGGAGAGACCCTTAAGCAACTCGCTTTGGATCTCCTGAGGGCCTATTTCCGCCAGGGCCTGCGTAATTTTATAATCCTTTCTGGCCACGCCGGTGGCACCCACCTTGCATATTTAATCGACGCTGGCGAAGAATTTATACGTGAGCAAAAAGAGGCCAAGGTGGCGGTGGCTTCGATCCTTGATCTTTTAAAGACTTATGCTTACGAACTGCTCGAAACCCCGCAGGATTCTCACGCCGGGGAGCTTGAGACTTCGCTCATGATGCATTTTTATCCGGCTTTAGTAAAGGAGGCCTTACCTGAGGAAGAATATCCTTGTTTCCCAAAGCCTATTCTGGTCCGGCGAAAAAGAAATTTCTGGCCCGGCGGGGTCTGGGGCAACCCCAAGCGGGCCTCAGCCGAGAAAGGACGTCTGTTTGCCGAAAAGTTAGCGGAAGGTATAGTCACTCTTGCCCAAAAGTTAGAAACCTTCAGCGAGGAGGGAAAAGATGCGTAAAAAAGCCTTTGGGCTGGTAACCTTATTGCTCTTCCTGGGTTTAGCGGGAGCCCTGGCGGCCCAGCAGCTCCCCTGGGAGCTCAAAATAAGGGTATTTAACGGCCATAAAGAGCTGAAATTTGAAGATTTTAAGGGAAAGGTCCTTTTGATTAACTTCTTTGCCACATATTGTCCGCCGTGTCAGGTAGAATTGTTGGAATTTTCTGATCTTTACCGCAAGTTTAAGCCTGAAGGGCTGGAAATTATCAGTTTTATGGTGGATCGGGGAGGAGAACGGGTCCTGCCGCATATTATTCATTCTAAAAATATTAAATATTACGTGGCCATTGCCGACGAGGCGGTGCTTTCGGCATTTAAATGGCCTGATATCCTGCCGACCACCTTTCTGGTGGACCAAAACGGGCGTATCGTCAAAAAATTCGTGGGTTACGCCGGCAAAAAGGTACTTGAAGAAGAGATTTTAAACCTGCTTAAGCAGAATGATACCCAGACCTAAGGGGTTACGACAACCTTGGCCGGCCCGGCTTCTACGTGGCCAATCTGGGCCGCTTCAAAAACGCCCTTTTTAAGGAGTTCTTCGTAAAAGGTCTGGGCCTTGTCCCGGGCCACACTGATGAGGAGCCCGCCGGAAGTCTGGGCGTCGTGGAGCAGGAGAGCAAGACTCTGGTCCACTTCCGGGGCTATTTCCACGCTCTTTTCGCAAAAACGGACGTTTTCATAATCACCTTCCGGGATGAGCCCTAAGCGGAGGAGTTCCAGGGCCTCTTTTATAATGGGGACCTTGCCGGCGGAGATTATCAGCTGGACCTTGCTGGCCTGGGCCATTTCCAGGGCGTGGCCCAGGAGGCCAAAACCGGTGATATCCGTGGCGGCGTTGGCCCCCACTTTGTTCATGACCTCCGCGGCGGCCCTGTTTAAGGTGGCCATGATCTTTACGGTCCGGACAACGACGTTTTTGTCGACCAGGTCGCCCTTTATGGCGGTAGCGATGATACCGGTGCCTATGGGTTTGGTCAGGAAAAGCACGTCACCAGGCCTAGCGCCGGCGTTGGTGACGAAACGTCTGGGGTGGACGGTACCTACTACCGCCAGACCATATTTTATCTCCTGGTCATCGACGCTGTGGCCCCCGGCCAACACCGCCCCGGCCTCCCGTACCTTTTCGGCGCCACCCTGGAGGATGGCTCTTAAGATTTCTTTGTCGCCCTTTTTGGGGAAACAGAGGATGTTTAAGGCCAAAAAAGGGATTCCTCCCATGGCGTAGACGTCTGAGAGGGAATTTGCCGCGGCTATTTGACCAAACCAGTAAGGATCGTCTACTATAGGGGTAAAAAAATCCAGAGTGGCGATTAGAGCAAGATCATCCCTTAGCCGGTAAACCGCCGCGTCAGAGGCGGCTTCAAAACCTACGAGGAGGTTGGGGTCTTCAAAAGGCGGGAGGGTCTGTAATATTTCCACCAGTTCCGCTGGTGGTATTTTGGCGGCTCACCCTGCGGCACGGACGGTTTGGGTTAGCTTAAATTTTTTTAACATAGTAAATTCGTCATGAATTTAAAATTTTTACCGATCAATAGAGAATAAAATATTAAAACATGTTTGAGAATCTGGGCCAAATGTATTGCGAAAATCCCGCTGGCCGCGTATCGGCTACTAGATATCTCCAGATCGTAAATCATCTTTTTGCCTCCCATTATCATTTACCGCTGGATTATTTTCTCGCCAACCTAGTAGAAGTCTTAAACCTCAAGAAGGCCGCCATTTACTACAACCGTTTGGATTACCGGTGGCAACTGGTGGCTTCGCTGGTGGCCCAGCATGTAACCGGTCCCAGCACGACGCGTTTTCCCGACGTCATCGAATATCAGGAAATCTGGCCGGGCTTGGAGACCAAGCTTTCTCAGGGAGAAAAGGTCATGCTTACCGAGGCCGAAATAGAAGCCCTGGGCTTTTTGAGTGAGACCAAACACCGTTTTTTTGTCTTCCCCCTGCTTGAAAACAAATGGTGGAACGGGATCCTGATACTTGATTTTGGAAAACGCTCTCCTTCGGCCGAAGAGCTGGCCCTTTTAGAAGAGCTGGTAAGATCTCTTTCTCTGGCCATTAAAAGGCAAAAGAGGGAAAGCGAGTACCTTGATCTTACCAGGGTCTTTCAGGAACTCTTAAACAATATTCCCTACCTGGTGATTTTGGTCGACGCTAACGGGCGCTGGCTTCTGGTCAACAAAAAGACCACGGAATTATTCAAACTCAAACGAAAGAGCATTTACCAAGGATATACTTTCGAAGAATTAAGCCAGTTAAGACCACAATATCAAAATTTGTTTGATAAGCTAAAAAATTTGGTCCAAAAGATTCCCGGCCGAGACGCCCCTCTGAAAGAGACCTTTAAATTCAAACAAAAAGATCATTTTCAGTGGTGGGAATTTCTGCTCATCCCTTTCCGGTGCGATTCGGAAAAGCGCATCCTTATTCTGGGCCGGGATGTTACCAGTTTTAAACTGGCTCAGGAGCGGCTCCTTACCATCCTTGAGAATCTGCCGGCCATGGTCTATATCGTGCAACCAGAGAGCCGGAAAATCCTCTACGGCAACGCCCTTTTTAAACAATACTTTGGGGAGGAGGTCTTAAATAAGGCCCCTTGCCACCAGTTGCTTTTCGGGCGCGATTATGTTTGTGAATTCTGTCATTTGGACAGCCCTGCCACCGGGATCCACGAAGAAAGGGAAATCTTTGATTCCCGAAGAAATAGGTGGCTTAAGCTTTATGAGGCTTATATCCCCTGGTTTGAAAAAGATTTAGTACGCCTGGGCATGATTCAGGACATTACCGCTTATAAACAGCAAGAAGAAGAATTGATCCGTTCCCAGAAACTGGAACTGCTGGGCAAAATAACAGGCAATATCGCCCACGAGTTTAACAACGTTTTGGCCATTATCGGGGGTTACCTGGATTTAATCCGGCTGAAGACCAGAGAAGAAGAAAAGGTCCAGAAATACGTGGGTCATATCCAGCAAGCTATAGAGACGGGGACCAAATTAATCAAACAACTTTTAATCCTTTCCCGCGGAAAGGCCGATAATAGAAAAGAAGTAAACGACCTGAACCTTGTTATCTCTGAGCAAAAAGAACTTTTCCAGAAACTTTTAGGAGAAAAAATCCAACTAGAACTGGATTTGCACCAGGGATCTTTGCCCGTAGGTCTCTCTTATGAAGAGATACAGCATGTGCTCACGAATTTGCTTTTGAACGCCAGAGACGCGATGCCCCAGGGTGGGCTGGTGAGGGTAATTACCCGCCAGGTAGAAACGTCCAAAGGAAAAGCAGCGCTTTTAAAAGTAGAAGATACCGGATGCGGGATTCCAGGGGAGAATTTGACCCGCATTTTTGAACCTTTTTATACGACCAAGTCCTTCGGTGAAGGGACGGGTTTGGGCTTAAACGTGGTCCTTTCTTTGGTGCGTAAAAACGGAGGAGAAATCAAGGTAGAGAGTGAACCAGGGCGTGGCACCTCCTTTGAGATAATTTTACCGTTGCAAACCAGTCCAACAGCTATTACTGGAGAAAAGGATTTGTCTGCTGAGGGGTGCGACCAAGGTGGAGAAATTCGTATGTCCAAACGTTTGATTTTGGTAGTGGAAGACGAACCTCATATCCGGGAAATGCTGGCGGAGATGCTCGAGGGCCAAAATTTCGCCGTGGCGGTAGCGGCTAACGGCCAAGAAGCCCTGCAATGGCTAAAGGAACATGATTTCAGGGCTGATTTAATCATCACCGACGTGGTAATGCCCAAAATGGATGGGGTCCAGCTTTACCGGGAATTACAAAAGTTTGCCCCGGAAATCCCCATTATTTTTATTTCAGGCTACGCGGAACATATCCTGGAAAAATATGGTTTCAACGAAGAATCCTTCAAGATAATCAAAAAACCCTTCACCTTCAGACAACTTCTGGAGGAAATCGAAAAGGTTTTGGGGGATTAGTCTTTTTTCTTGGTTACCACCAATTCTGTCCGACTAACAAAAGCCCCTTTGACTGGCTGGCGCTGGTGCAAAGCCTCTGAAAGTTTGTTTATGCGGTCGGTTTTTACGTATTCCTGGGCCTTGGTCAAAAAGCGCTGGGCGTCTTTGACTTTGCCGTCGATGAGGTAATCCCTGGCCCTTTTTAAGATAGCCTGTTCTCGTTCCGAACGAAAAGACGCCGCGTCGGTAAAACCAAAGATAGAGGGCAATTTAAAAACCCTTTCGGCC
>DROK01000299.1 GCA_011321895.1 Thermodesulfatator atlanticus | reverse complement strand
TTAATCCTTGGTTTCTTTAAAAAATTCAAAAATCTGGGGATACAAAAAAGCGCGGGCAGGGTGCTGCCCAAAGGTTGTCGTGTGAGACCAAAAATATCTGATAGGAATGTCGCCGAACGTGTGCTGGATGATCGGTGGGCGGCTAAAATTATTGGTTTTTGCGTAAAGTCAGGAGGGGTTAATAAATGGTGCGGGAGGGGGGACTTGAACCCCCACGGGCTTGCGCCCACTGGATCCTGAATCCAGCGCGTCTACCAATTCCGCCACTCCCGCAAGGGTATGGAGGGCGCGGCGGGATTCGAACCCACGACCTCTGGCTCCGGAGGCCAACGCTCTATCCGACTGAGCTACGCGCCCTCTCCCCAAAGATTTTAAACGCCGGAGACCACCTGTCAACTCGCTTCCTCTTCCAAACGCATCTTCTGGTATTTCTTTTTGATATGGGGGATAAGCCCCCCGTCTTTTAAAAGTTCCCGCATAAAAGGGGGAATGGGCTGGCATTTGTAAGTCTTGCCCGTAGTCAGGTCCTTAATAATTCCAGCTTCAGGGTCGATTTCCACCTCGTGGCCTTCTTCTATTTCTCTGGCCGCCTCCGGGGATTCCAGAATAAGAAGCCCGGTGTTAAAGGCGTTGCGGTAAAAGATGCGGGCAAAGCTTTCCGCTACCACGCAGGCCACTCCTGCGGCCTTGATGGCGATGGGGGCGTGTTCTCTTGAAGAACCACAGCCAAAATTTTTCCCCGCTACGATAATATCTCCGGGCCTTACTTTTTGTGCAAAATCTGGCCTGGCGTCTTCCATACAATGCTTAGCAAGTTCTTTGGGGTCAGAAGTGTTCAAATATCTCGCCGGAATAATGACATCAGTGTCCACGTCGTGGCCAAAGCGCCAAACCCTGCCTCTGATTTTTTCCATTCCCTTCACCTCCGTCTTAGAGCCCGAGTTCTTCCGGGCTTGCGATTCTGCCAAGCACGGCGGAAGCCGCAGCTACGGCCGGGCTAGCTAAGTATACTTCACTTTCCGGGTGTCCCATACGCCCCACAAAATTTCGGTTGGTGGTGGAAACGGCCTTCTCCCCTTTGGCCAGGATTCCCATATGCCCTCCGAGACAGGGGCCACAGGTGGGAGGACTTACTATGGCACCGGCTTCCAAAAAGACCTCGATATATTTTTTGCGTAAGGCCTCCCGGTAAACCCTGGGGCTGCCGGGGATAATGATGGCCCGTACGTTGGGGTTAACCTTTCGGCCTTTCAGGATTCTGGCCGCCAGGGCCAGATCCTCTATACGCCCGTTGGTACAGGAGCCGATGACCACCTGATCGATATCGATGTGTCCCACCTCACTTATGGGTTTGGTATTGGAAGGCAGGTGGGGGAAGGCCACCTGAGGTTCGATTTTACTACAGTCATACTCCCGCACTTCAAGATATTGGGCTTTGCGGTCGGCCTTGAGAACAAGGGGAGGGCGTTGGCTGTGCCGCCGCACGAAGTTAAGGGTTTTTTTATCCGGCTCAATGAGTCCTACTTTGCCGCCGGCTTCTATGGCCATATTGGCCATGGTAAAGCGTTCGGCCATGGAGAGCCGGCGGATCACCTCACCGCTGAATTCCATGGCCTTGTAAAGGGCACCGTCCACCCCGATATCACCGATGGTGTAAAGGATAAGGTCTTTGCCCGTGACCCAGGGGCGCAGTTTCCCCCGGTAGACGAATTTTATGGTCTCAGGCACCCTGAACCAGGTCCGGCCGGTGATCCAGGTGGCGGCCAGATCAGTGGAGCCCACTCCCGTGGCAAAGGCCCCCAGGGCCCCGTAAGTGCAGGTGTGGCTATCGGCCCCTACCACTATGTCTCCCGGGACCACAAGCCCTTCCTCAGGTAGCAGGACGTGTTCGATACCGCAATTGCCCCCTTCGTAATAGTGGATGAGGCCCTGTTCTTTGGCAAATTCCCGGCAAAGGCGTACCTGTTCTGCACTGGCGATGTCTTTGTTCGGGGTGAAATGGTCCATGACCAAGACGATTTTTTCCCGGTCCCAAACTTTGGGGATCCCGGCCTCGCGAAAGATCTTTATGGTAATGGGGGCGGTGATGTCGTTGGCCAGAGCCAGGTCCACCGGGACGTCTATGAGTTGGCCTGGTTCGACGCTGGTAAGCCCCGCCTTGGTCGCCAATATCTTTTCCGCCAACGTCATGGCTCTTTTCATACGACCCTCCTTTTTTCCTCGCTTCCGCCAAATTAGCGATAATGGAAAGGAAGGGCAAGTTAGAGGAAGACTTTTTCTAGCACCGGGGCCCGGAATTGGCCATGGTTGGTGATCTCCTGAAAGGAGACTTCGCACGCAAGCTCAGGCCTTACCCAGACGGTCCCCTTGGGGAATCCGCTTCCTTTTAAGTTTTCTGGTTTTTCCGCGGTTAATTTTTTGAGGCGTGAGAGGAGTTCGTCTGCAAGGTGGGTGTTAAGCCCGCTCGCCACCCGCCCCCGGAAGACCAGTCCCTTTTCCGTGGGTTCCGCTACCAGGAGACTCTTTAAGGTGCCATCTGGCCGGAGTAGATAGCCTACGATGAGACAGCGCCTGCGCCCCCTGGGTTTGAATTTGAGCCAAAAGTCCACCCTCTTTCCCGGAAGATAGGGACTTTCTAAGTCTTTGGCCATCACCCCTTCAAAACCCTGGGCTATCACTTCCTTGAAAAAGGCCTTCCCTTTCTCCAGGATGTAATCTGATTCCGCCACAAAGGGGCTTTCCGGGATGATTTCCCGCAGGAGCTTTTTGCGCTCCTTTAAGGGCTTTTCCATGATGGACTCCCCGTCAAGATAGAGGAGGTCAAAGACGAAATACGTGGCCGGTAATTTTTCGGCGAGAAATTTGATTTTGACCGGGCTCTTGACGTGTTCTCTTTCCTGAAGCAACCGGAAGACAGGGCGCCCCTCCTTGAGGACCACGATCTCTCCGTCAAAGACCACCCCGTTTCGGGAAAGTCGCTGGGGAAGGTCCCAGAATTCAGGGTACCGGTAGGTTATATCGTTCAGCCGCCTGTTCTGGAGACGAATTCGGCCGTCTTCAATGAAGAACAGACAGCGGGTACCGTCCCACTTGATTTCGTAAAGAAAACGCGGGGAGTCAAAAGGGGCGGAAAGCTTGGCCAGCATGGGTTTGATGTAGTCCGGAAGCATCAGGCCGCCTTCTTCTCGGCTTTTTCAAGGCTGGCCTTTAAGGCCTCCATCAGGCTTACCACCTTGGCCTTTTCTTCCGCCGCCTTGAGTTCGAATTTCTCGCCCCTGGCCTTGGCCTCGACCAGTTTCAGGACCGCTTCGGCGTAATGATCAACCAGTTCTTCGGGTTTAAAGTGTTCGGTGAGGGATTCGATGAGTTTTTCGGCCAGTTCAAGGTAACGGGGGTCGAGTTCCTCTTCCTTGATGTCCACTTTGAGGTCCTCGGCCCTGATTACGTCCTGGTGAAAGTGGAGCGTGGCCGCCAGGAATTTTCCTTCGTAAGGTTTGATGAGGAAGGGGTATTCCCGCTGACGGATGATGGCCTGGCCCAGGGCCGCCTTTTTCGTTTTTTCCATGGCCTTATAAAAGATGGCAAAGGCCTCCTTTCCCCCTTTGCCTTCGGGCATGAGGTAATGGGCGTCGGCGTAATAAATGGGGGCGATTTCCCCTTCGTCAACGAAGTATTTGACTTCAATGGTATCCGTGGAGGCCAGTTTGAGGCTGGCCAGTTCTTCGTCGGTGATCACCACGTAGGTCTCTTTGTCCAGAAAATAGGCCCTTACGATCTCTTCATCGGTGAGCACTTTGTCGCAACGGGGGCAATATTTGAGGTATTTTATGCGGCTTCCGCAATCCCGGTGGATCATGTGGAAGGAGATGGCCCTTTTGACCACCGCCGGGTAGAGTTTGACCGGGATGGTCACCAACCCGATGCGTAAAAAACCAGACCAGGTGGCTTTCATTTTTTCACCCCTTTCAGGTCTCTTAGTCTTCGGACACCAAAAATAACAGGCAGGGCTTCATCCACCCGGGAGACAAAGTGAAACTGTAATTTTTCCCGGGCCTCTTTGGGGACGTCGACGAGGTCCTTTTCGTTTAACTTGGGAAGGATTACTTCTTTGAGCCCGGCCCTTTTGGCCGCCAAAACCTTCTCTTTTATGCCTCCTACCGGCAACACCGCTCCCCGCAGGGTAATCTCGCCGGTCATGGCCACCTCGTGGCGCACCGTCCTTTCCGTCAAGAGGCTTACCAGGGCGGCCAAAATGGCGATCCCGGCGCTGGGGCCGTCTTTGGGCACGGCCCCGGAAGGGACGTGTACGTGAATGTCGATCTTTTGGAAGATATCTTCGTCAATTCCCAGGTCTTTGCTCCTTGATCGGACGTAAGAAAGGGCGGCTTCCGCCGACTCTCGCATTACTTCGCCGAGTTTACCCGTAAGGATGAGCCGGCCGCTGCCTTTCATCTTGGTGGCTTCGACAAAGAGGATTTCGCCTCCCACCGGCGTCCAGGCCAGACCAATGGCCACCCCCGGCACCTTGACCCTTTCGGCCACTTCCGGCAGGAATTTAGGGGGACCCAAGAATTTTTCCACGTCTTTTACCCGGACCTTGACCGGTTCCTTTCGCCCCTCGGCAAACTCTTTGGCTACCGCCCGACAGATGGCCCCGATCTCCCTTTCCAGATTACGCACCCCGGCTTCCCGGGTGTAATAACGGATGATCTGCATGAGGGCCCGGTCCGTAAACTTGAGCTGCTGTTTGGTCAAGCCGTGGGCCTCAAGCTGGCGGGGTACCAGATAACCTTTGGCGATGCGCAATTTGTCCTCTTCCGTATAGCCCGGGATCTCGATGACCTCCATGCGGTCAAGGAGGGGGGCGGGAATGGTATCCAGCATATTGGCGGTAGCGATGAAGATTATTTTCGAAAGATCAAAGGGAATTTCCAGATAGTGGTCTGAGAAATTTTGGTTCTGTTCAGGGTCCAGCACCTCAAGCAGGGCGGCGGCGGGGTCGCCCCGAAAGTCAGCCCCGATCTTGTCTATTTCGTCAAGCATAAAGACCGGGTTGTTCACCCCAACCCGTCGCAGGCCCTGGATGATGCGCCCAGGCATGGCCCCCACGTAAGTGCGCCGGTGGCCCCGGATCTCCGCTTCATCCCGCACACCACCCAGGGAGATCCGCAAAAATTTACGGCCCAAGGCCTTGGCAATGGAGCGGCCAAGTGAGGTCTTTCCCACCCCCGGGGGGCCGACAAAGCAGAGGATGGGCCCTTTCATGTCCGGCTTGAGCTTGCGTACCGCCAGGTATTCCAGGATGCGTTTTTTTACCTTCTCAAGGTCATAGTGGTCTTCATCAAGGATCCTTTTGGCTTCCTTTAAATCAATGCGATCTTCGGTGCTTTCACACCAGGGAAGTTCCAGTAACCAGTCCAGATAGTTACGGATGACGGTATATTCGGCCGAAGTGGGATGGAGCCGCGCCAGGCGGTTGAGTTCCTTTTCTGCCTCCTGACGTACATAATCGGGGAGCTTTTTCTTGGCGAGTTTTTCCCGTAATTCTTCAACTTCCGCCTCTATGCCCTCGGCCTCCCCTAATTCTTTGCGGATGACCTTCAGTTGTTCCCGGAGATAATATTCCCGTTGGGCCTTTTCCATCCGCCCCCGGACCTCGGCCTGGATCTTTTGCCCGAGCTCTAAAATTTCCACCTGCTTTAAAAGGAGCTGGTGGATCTTCTGGAGCCTCTCTTTGATGTCCAAAGTTTCAAGGATATCCTGTTTTTCTTGATGGGAGACGTTAAGGTGGCTGACGATTAGGTCGGCCAGTGCCCCGGGTTCTTCGATGTTGAAGGCCACGGTCTTTAACTCCCCGGGCAGCTGGGGAGAAAACTCAAGCACCTTGGCAAAAAGCTGCCTGATGCTGGCCACCAGGGCCTCCACCTCAAGGTCATGGGTGAGGTAGTCTTCCAGTACCTGGACCCGCCCTACCAGGTAGGGCTCCCGGGAAACCACTTCCAGGAGCTCGATCCTTGAAACGCCCTGGATGACGACCCGGATCTGGTCTGGTTCTATCCGGGTGGCCTTTAGGATCACCGCGGCGGTACCTACGTCAAAAAGTTCTTTGTCCTCCGCCTTGGGCTCCTTGACTGCCACCACCGCCACCATCCGATCTCCAGAAAGGGCGTCGTCTATGAGTTTGAGGAGTCCCGGTTCGTGAACCATGAAAGGCATGACCATGTGCGGAAAAAGGACCGCATCCGAGGGAATAATCGGCAATTCTTTGTATTTTTCCTTTTTTTCCGCTTCAACCGGCAACTTTTCTTGGTCTTTTAACTCTTGCGCTTCCTTCATACCTCAGACCACCCCTTTGCGAAATCATCCAACCTAAAGGGAAGTTAAACATTCCCTTGCGGAAAGCAAAGGGCACTTTCCATTGTCAACATTTGTAACATTTTAGCTACAATCAATTTTATTTTGTAACGCTTTAGTAACATTCAATTTTGCTGAACAAAATGTTATCAAAAATTTTGATTGATTTCAAAGAAAATCTTCATATAATTTAAAAAAAGCGGGAGGAGGTGAAATAGATGGCTCTAACCCTGCGTCAATTGGAAATTTTTTTAGCGGTGGCCGAAACCGGTCACGTGACCACCGCGGCCAAGAAGGTCTTTTTGACCCAGTCGGCGGTGAGTATGGCCATCTCCGAGATGGAAAACATCTTAAACGGGCCACTTTTTGACCGGCAGGGCAAAAAACTGGTGCTCAATGATCGGGGCCGTTTCCTGTTACCTCACGCCCGGGAGATTGTAAATAAAGTACGTAATATCGAACTCCTGCTCTCTGAACCTGAAGGGGAACTGGTGGGTCATCTTTACGTGGGGGCCAGTTCCACCATCGGGAATTACGTCTTGCCCTACGTGATAAGTGCTTTTACCCAACAGCACCCCAAGGTGTACATCAATCTGATCGTAGGCAATAGCCGTCAAATAGAACAGCAGGTGGAAGAGGGGGCCCTGGACCTCGGTTTTATCGAGGGCTTGGTCCATAGCAACAAGATCGAATCCAAGCCCTGGCTCACTGATCGTCTAAATATTATCGCTAGCCCTGATCATCCCCTGGCAGAAAAGAAAGACCTTACGGTGGAAGACCTTGCCGAAGCCCGTTGGATTATCAGAGAAGAAGGTTCGGGTACGGCGGAAATTTTTAAGAACGCTATCTCCAAATATCTTTCCAACTTCGAAGTTTTTCTGGAACTCGGCCACACCGAAGCCATCAAAAAGGCGGTAGAAGCTGGCATGGGGCTTAGTTGCCTTTCCGCCCTCACCATTTGCCGCGAAGTGGAAAACGGGTGGTTGAAGATATTACACGTCCCCGGGCTGGATATCACCAGACAGCTCCTTATCATCATACGCAAAGACAAGTTAAAGACCAATCTCTTGCGGGAATTCCTTTCCTTTTGTGATTTTATCAAAAATTGTTGCACGGCTTCTGAAATCTGTCTTACCTCCCCGTACAAGCTCTTAGAACTCCTCGAATATCACCAGGAACTGCGGGTTTAAGCTTGAAATTTTAGAATCCTTCCGCTAAGAGGAGAAAAACTATCCGGGAGGAAAAGATGAGGCTCCTCTTAGCGACCCTTCTGTTATTATCTTTCCTGGGCGGGAACGTGCTGGCCGGGGGTGGTAAGGCCTATCCCTTGGGGGCGGAAGGATTCCTGGTAGGGGCGGCACCTCCTCCGGGACTGACCGTTCTCAATTATGCCTATTATTACAGCGCGGACGAACTCAAAGACACCAGCGGAGACGAAGTGCCCATCTTTGACGACGTTACCGTCTGGGCCG
>DROK01000298.1 GCA_011321895.1 Thermodesulfatator atlanticus | reverse complement strand
TTCCCGAGATCGAGCTTAAGTCCTCCACCCTGGCGGTGGACGGGGAGATCCTGACCGGGCAGGCCACGTTTACCGTAGAAACCGGACCGGAGGTGATCTTTTACCGGTGGTAATCTCAAGGGACCTGCTGACCTACCTGGCGGAATACGCGGTGAGGGAACCGGAGCCGGCCCTTTTACCCCTCATCGAGGAATTTAAAAAGACTTACCCCAATCTCCGCGCCATACTCTTTTACGGTTCCTGTCTCCAGGAAAAGGACCTGACCCGGAGCCTGGTCGACCTCTATCTCTTAACGAAAGACTACCGGGGGGCTTACCGTAACCCGGCCCTGGCGCTGGCCAATTATCTCCTGCCGCCTAATGTATTCTGGGCCTCCCGGGACCGGATAAGGGCCAAATACGCCGTTATGGCCCTCTGGCATTTAGAAAAGGCCGTGACTCCAAGATGGTTTCATTCCTATTTCTGGGGGCGTTTTGCCCAGCCCACCGCCCTCATCTGGTGGAAAGACTCCCTCAGCCGGCAAAGGGCCTTGCGGATCCTGGCCCAGGCTGTAGTCACTTTTTTGCAGGAGACCATCCCTTTGGCCCCGCCTCAGGGGAGAATAAAAGACCTCTGGCTTACCGGCCTTACCTATAGTTACCGGGCAGAACTGCGGCCCGAATCCCCTAAAAGGCTCTGGGAACTCTGGGAGAAAAACAAGGATTTCTTTAAAGAAGTGACCCAAAGGGCCGTACCTGCCCTTCCCTTTGCCATAAATTTGCAGGAGGACCGCTACGTCGCAAAGATACCCGCCAAACTTAGAAAGCTTGCCCATGTTAAGTGGTCCCTCAGGATGGCCCAGGGCAAGGTCCTTTCGGTCTTAAGGCTGGCCAAGGCCTGTTTCACCTTTCAGGGTGGAGTAGATTACGCCCTCTGGAAGATTGAACGCCACAGCGGCAAGCGCCTGGAAGTGCCTGCGGCCCTGCGCCGGCACCCTTTTTTGGCCCTTATTTTCTGGGGCTGGCGTGCTTTACTTACCCGGGGGGTGCGTTGATGAAAACCTTGCGGGCAGAAGGACTGGAAAAGAGTTTTAAAAAGAGAAAGGTCGTCAAAGGGGTAAGCCTTGAGGTCCGAAGCGGGGAGGTAGTAGGGCTCCTCGGGCCCAACGGGGCCGGCAAGACCACTACTTTTTATATGATCGCCGGGCTGCTCAAACCTGAAGCCGGCAAAATCTGGCTAAACGAGAGAGAGATCACCTCCTTTTCTTTGGCCAAGCGGGCCAAATTGGGGCTGACCTACCTGCCTCAAGAACGTTCGGTCTTCCGCGAACTGACGGTAGAAAAAAACATCCTCGGGGTCCTGGAGCTCAAAAAACTGGGCCGAGAAGAAAGGGAGCAGCGCAAAGAGGCCATTATTCAAGAATTTGGCCTGGAAGAAGTGGCCGGACACAAAGGTTATACCCTCTCAGGAGGCGAGGCCAGGCGGGTGGAAATCGCCCGGGCCGTGGCCGTGGAGCCTGATTTTATTCTCCTTGACGAGCCCTTTGCCGGGATAGACCCTTTGACCGTAAAAAATCTCCAAAAACTCATTCTGGAACTCAAGGAGAAGGGAATCGGGATCCTGATCTCGGACCATAACGTAAGGGAAACCCTTAAAATTTGCGACCGTGCCTACCTTCTCTATCAAGGAGAGATCCTGGTTACCGGCACCGCCCAGGAAATCGCCCAAGACCAGAAGGCTAAGAGTTTTTACCTGGGGCAGGATTTCAATCTTTAAGCCGCGCCTTGGTCCGGGGGTGTTCGCGTAAAAACTGGTAGATGGCTGCAGCCCCCCGCTGGGCCGCCGTAGTCCCCGGCTCATCGTAAAAAGTGTAGCGAAAGGCCTCCCTTTGCTTGGGTTCATAAAGAGATTGAAGGGCAAACGCCTTTTCAAGACAGCGGGCAAAATCCCTTTCAAAATCCTCCACCACCTGGCCAAAGGTCCAGTGAAGATAATAGGGGTTGCCCTGCCATTTGACCCCGTGGGCGTTTAAATAAATGCAGGGGCGCGGCTTCCAGATAAACTCGTATACCTGACTGCTCACGTCCCCCAGATAAATGTCAGCGGCCAGCATGTACGTCATGTCTACCGAGGCCATGCTGCCCAAATCGATATGGATGTTGGGGCAGCGGTAAAACCTCTTGGGGATCCGGCGGGCCCGGTGTCTGAGCCTCCTCCTGAAGAGCACCACGTGGGGGGCAAAGATGAGGTTGTATTCCCGGTGCTTGGCAAAAAATTCAAGCACCTTAAGCCCCCACTTGTTCCAGGAGGCCACCCGCTGGTCAAAATGCGGGTTGTAGACCACCGTGACGTGGTTGTTGGCAAAGATCCTGGGGCGCTGGGGATGAAGCTTTTCCACCACTTCGAATTTCGGATACCCCACCACGGCGTATTTTCCCTCCTCAAGCAGCCCGAGTTCTTTCAGACGGTCTAAGGGCTTTTGTCCGGGTAACAAAACAAAGTCAAAATATTTGATCTTCGGGTCAAACCCCCCCTTGCGGTCACCAGCACCGTGACGGGTATGGATCATAATCAGGTCTTCCAAGCCGAACTTGGTACGCAGGCGCGCACAATGCCTTTCCGGCGCCACCAGGACGTCAAGGGTCCTGAAGAACTCAAGGTTCCGACGAAGGACCATGGTCTTGCGCCCAAAGGCCCAGGTGGACACGAAGGGATCTAAAACTTGGTAGTACCAGGGGACAGGGAGTTTGAGAAAACGGACCTTATGGCCGGGATAAAAAGAGGCTATCTTTTGCGCAAACCTGAGTTCTTCCTCGGTGGCACAGGCCACCGTGACGTCTAAAGCTTTCCCGTACCGCCTGGACAGTTCAAAGGCGTAAGGGGCCGCGTGGGGCACCTGGTGCGGAAAATAGTGGTTAAAGAGAAAGCCAACCCTGACTTTAGTTGCCATAGACCAAACTTTCGAAAACCTTAAGGTAATCTAAAACCACCTTTTCCACTTTAAAATCTTCGGCCCTCTTCTGCAAAAAACTGGCCGGTGGCGGGTCATCAAGGGTATCCAGGATGGCTTCCGAAAGGGCCTGGTAATCCCCTACCGGCACGAGCCGACCATAACGGCCGTTTGCCAGAACCTCGGCACAACCCCCGAAACAGGCGGTACTTACTACGGGACAGCCCACCGCCAGGGCCTCCAGTAACACTCCTGGCAGACCTTCGTACCGTGAAGACAGGACAAAAACGTCGGCCCGGGCCATAAAAGACCAGGGATTTTCGAAAAAACCCGGCAGAGAAACACAGTTTTCAAGCCCCAGCTTTTTGACCAAACGCCACAAAGCCCTCCTCTGCTTCCCCTTTCCCAGGATCACCAGTCTGGCTTCCCTTTTCTGTCTCAAAAGAGAGAAGGCCCGGATCAGGGTGGCAAAGTCTTTCTGAGGAGAGAGTCTGCCTGCTCCAAGTATCAAAGGGACTTCTTTTGCCTGAAACCAGGGGTGAGGGGGAACTTCCTTGGCCTTTTGGCGGATCTCTTCTAACTCAAGGGGGTTGTAGATGACCGCCGTGCGTTCTGCCGGGAAGGGCATGAGGGCCAGGGCGTCTTTAAGAATACTTTCGCAGACCCCGATCCAAAAATCCGCCCGGGGGTAAAGGCGTTTTATGGTCTTGAGCTTTAAGGAATTTAGCCAATTTTTAGGCCAAGTTCTCCCAACTTTTAGGGCCCCGGTAATGTGGTTGCTCAAACGTAAGACCAGGGGACACGGGCGCCCAGCCCGTTGCCAGGCTTTGACCGCCGGAAGGTGGGCGTGGTTGGCCCCGGAAAGAAAGACATCAAGCCTGTTCCGGGCCAAATATGCCGCCAGCTTGGGTACAACCAGCCTGAGACGGAGCCGCCTTTTCAGCCATCCCCCCAAAGCAGGCACCCCCAAGGGAACCAGGTTCAATGGGAGGCCCTTCACCTTCTTAAAAAGCGGTCCCCTGGGCTCAATAACCAGGAGGTCTATCTGGTGCCCATGACCCAGCAGACCTTCGATGAGGGTAACCACCCGTCTGGTGGCCCCTCCCCCGGTCAGTCCGTAGAGAAAGACGCCTATTTTCATCAAGCAAGGGCGGCAAAGGCCTCGGAGATAGCCGCAATCTGGGCCGGGGTGTGGGCGGCTGAAACGCTGGCCCGCAGGAGGGCCTCACCGCCAGGAGTGGCCGGAGGAAGGACCATGTTTACGTAAACCCCCCTTTCCAGCAGCCCATACCAGGTCTTAAGGGCCTTTTCCGGCTGGCGGAAACGCACCGCCACGATAGGGCTTGGCTCCGGCCCCAGCTCAAACCCCAGTTCTTTAAGGCGCCCGTAAAGCTGGTAAGCGTTCTGCCAGAGCCTTTCCTTGAGCTCTGGCCTCTCACGTATGATACGTAAAGCGGCCCGGGCCGCCGCGATGTTGGCCGGGGAAAGAGAAGCCGTAAACACGTAGGGACGGCTGGCGTACCTCAAGAGTTCCAGTTCTTCGTAATTGCTGGTGCAGTAACCCCCGATGGAAGCCAGACTCTTGCTGAAAGTACCTACGATAAAGTCTACCTTATCTTCTACTCCTGCCTCTTCCGCCAGCCCCCTTCCCTTCTCACCCAAAACCCCCAGGGAATGGGCCTCGTCCACCAGGAGATAGGCTCCGTATTTTTCTTTGAGGTGGGCGATATCTGCAAGGGGCGCCCGGTCTCCCAGCATGCTGTATAGCCCCTCCACCACGATGAGGATGTTGGCGGAGGGGTTCTTTTCCCGCAAACGCCTTAACTTCTTTTCCAGGTCTTCCACGTCATTGTGCCGAAAGCGGTAAACCGGCACCCCCCCGAGCCTGGTACCGTCGTAAATGCTTGCGTGACAATCGGCGTCAAGGAGGACCAGGTCGTCTCGCCCGACCAGGGTGGAAAGGACCCCTAAATTGGCGGCGTAACCCGTGGTAAAGACGATGGTGGCCCTGCGCCCAAAAAATTCCGAAAGTTCCTGCTCCAGGGCCACGTGGCTGTGATAAGTCCCGTTGGCCATACGTGACCCGGTGGTACCGGTGCCTTCGGCCCTGATCGCCGCACAGGCGGCCTCGATACAGGCTTTATCAAAGGTAAGGCCCAGATAATTATTGGTGCCCGCCAGGATGACCTTTTGGCCGTTCACGATGGCTTCAGTGGGTGAAATGATCTTTTCGATTACTACGTTGAAACCACCGAAGAGGGCCCTTACCTGATTTAATTGCGCAGCAAGTTTGCTAAATTTATCAAAGATGCCCATGGTCCCCTTCCATAAGCTTTTCTATCTCCTTTACCAAGTCCCCCACGGTACGGATTTCGTTAAGGACGTTTATGGGTACCGTGATATCGAACCTGTCCTCCACCGCCGCAAGAATCTCCATAGCCCTCAGGGAATCAACTTCGAGATCCTTTTCAAAACGGGTCTCAGGGGTTATCTCTACCGGGCGGTTCAGTACTTCGGCCAATATTTCTCGAACCGTCTCAAAGATTTCTTCCCGTCTCATTGGTCACCCATTCCTCTAAGGCTTTTTCTAGGGGCCAACAGGGTTGCCAGCCAAGGTCTTTTGTTATCTCTTCATTATCACAGGTCCAATCGGGGTGGCAAAGTTCAGACACTTTGTAATGGGAAAAGAGCGGGGCTTTTCCTATTATTTTACTGGCCAAAAGGCTCCCATAACCAGCCATTCTCAAAATATTTTCAGGAACAACCACCAGGCGGGGGGTCTTTCCTGTTATCCGGGCCACGATTTCCCGTACCTCAAGCCAGGAATAACCCCCGGGACGTCCGTCATGCAATTCATAAATTTTGCAAGCTTCCGGGTCCTTTTCCAGCCAGGAAAGAATGGCCTGACAGAGATCAAAGACGTAGATGAGGGAAAAACGGTTTTGAGGATCACCCGGAACCGGTAGCACCCCTTTTAACATAAGCTTTATCAGGGGTGTAAGCCCCTCGTCATAAGGACCATAGACGGCAGGAGGCCGGAAGACCTGCCAGCGCAAAGGGCTTTGCCGGAGAAAATCCTCGGCCTGTCGTTTGGTGGCGGCGTAAGGGGAAAGATAGGGGTGCCTGGCAGCCAGGGAGGAAACATAAAGAAAGCGCTTGACTCCGGCCTGGGAGGCGGCGGCCACCAGGTTTAAAAAGCCTTTGAGATTGGTGGCGGCAAAATCTTCGTAAGAAGTTCCCCTTATGGCCCCGGCCAGATGGATGACCGCCTCGGTCCCGGCAACCAGCTTTTCCAGGGCTTGTGGTGAAGAAAGATCCCCCACGACCCATTCGACCTTTGGAAAAAGCCTCCGAAAGGCCTTTAAACGGGCCGGCCTCACCAGGGCCTTTACCCTTATCCCGGCAGGCAGAAGGGTCAAAAGGTTGCGGCCGATAAAGCCCGTGGCACCGGTTACTGCAATAGACCTTTCCATTTATGAGGCCGCTTTTAACCGGGACTCCGAACTAAAAAAGAGGGGAAGCAAACCCTTTTCCTGGCAGACACGGCGGGTATGGCTGCGGGCCGGTTTCCCGGAAGTGGTCTTTACGATGGTATTTTTGGGGACTAAAAATACCTGACAATTTATACCAAGCTCTCGCCTAATAGCCGCGGCCAGTCTCTCTTTCAGGTCTTTGGCCTCCTCGGCGGTTAGCTTTCTCGTTTCCACCACCAGCACCGGTACGTCCTTTCCCTCCTCATCCGGCACGGCAAAGGCACAGGCGTTACCCGATTTTACCTCTTCAAATCTTTCCGCCACCAGCTCAAGATCCTGGGGCCAAACGTTTTTTCCGTGGACGATGATCAGGTCTTTGGCCCGGCCAGTTATTACCAGTTCGCCTTCGTGGAGATAGGCCAGGTCCCCGGTATTTAACCAGCCGTCTTTTAAG
>DROK01000297.1 GCA_011321895.1 Thermodesulfatator atlanticus | reverse complement strand
TTTTCCTCGGCCTCTTTATTGCCCTTGTTGCGGTCAGGATGATACTTAAGGGCTAACCGCCGGTAGGCCTTTTTGATCTCTTCCTGGGTTGCGTTCCTTGGGACTCCCAAAATCTTGTAATAATCCTTGGCCATTCTCGCCCACCCTTTAAGGTTTCACGGAAAAAAGTAATGTCGTTTAAAGTATCGTCAAGAAAGACCAAACCCGGGTCCCTTGCCTTGCCTTTTAGAAAGGCTATTTTATGAACATGAGCGACCAAATCCTTGATGAACTCCTTTCCTGGTGGCGAGAAAAAAAAGAAGTTAAGGCCGCGTATCTCCTGCCCACTTCTACGACGGAAAAGAAAGATATCCTTTTGTTGATAACAACAAGCTCCCTTTCCTATTTCGATCGTTTGGATCTTTATTATCCACCGGCGAAAAGGTCAGATAATATTCGCGTCTATCCCATCACCTGTGAGGAATTAAATAACTGGCCCAAACAGGTGCAAGAACAGGTCAAAAAGACTTTAAACCGGGCCAAGGTACTCTTTAGCCAGAACGGCCATGTTTGTTAAATGGTACGGTCCCATCGCCCTTCTGGTCTTGCTCGCCTCAGAGATCCTTCTCTTTGCCGGCCACAGTTTTATCGGCAAGTGGTTTTACTGCTTTGCGTGGTGGCCTTACATCTTCTTGGTAGACTGGCTGGTCAAGAGGAAGACCGGAAATTCCCTCATCGTTGACCGCACCAGAGAATTCTTAATCCTGATTCCCTGGTCTACTTTCATCTGGCTGATATTTGAATGGTTCAATCTGTATCTCAAAAACTGGCATTACGTAAACATTATCTCTTCGACCCCGGCGCGCTGGTTCGGTTATTTCATTTCTTACGGAACGGTCCTCCCCGGCCTTTTTGAAACTTATGAATTGCTGCTCGCCTACCGTATTCTGGAAGGCAGTTCCGCAAAACCTGTAAAAGAGCCCCGTAAACTCTATCCCTTATTGTCTCTTCTGGGCATTTTATCTCTGGCCCTTCCCCTGGCCTACCCGAAATACTTTTTCCCTCTGGTCTGGGGCTGCTTTGTCTTCCTGCTTGAGCCCATAAACCACGCCCTAAAGGCCCCTTCCCTCCTGAGCGACTGGCAGAAGGGTTCTTTGAGGAAGTTCTATTTGCTCCTCCTATCAGGGCTCATTTGCGGCTTTCTCTGGGAATTCTGGAATTTCTGGGCTACCAGCAAATGGGTCTACACCGTCCCCTGGGTGGGGCGGGTAAAACTCTTTGAGATGCCGGTGCTAGGGTTCCTGGGTTTCCCTCCCTTTGCGGTGGAATGCTACGTGATGATGAACTTTATCAACATTTTTCGGGGCGGCCGAACCTGGGAAAGAGAAGCTTCCCGGCCAGAAATCTCCTTTAAAATACCGGGCTGGTGCTGGCTTCTCCTGCACCTGGCCTTTTACGCCTTTGTCTTCCACCAGATAGACCTCCATACGGTAAAATCCTACCTCCCATGAAGGGCTTGATCCTCTGGATAACGGAAGAAGGCCGCCTTTTGGCCGAAAAATTGGTCGCCGCAGGGGTAGGGGAAAAGAGACCCTTTGACAGGGCGGAAGTAAAAAGGGCCTTTGCCCAAAGGATCCCGCTCATTTTTATCGGGGCCTGCGGTATTGCGGTAAGAACGGTGGCCCCTTACCTGCGACACAAAAGCGTGGACCCACCGGTCCTGGTGATAGACGAGCAAGGAAACTTCGTCATAAGTCTCCTCTCAGGGCACCTTGGCGGCGCCAACGCCTGGGCCCAGGAGGTGGCGGAAAAGATCGGGGCCACCCCGGTAATAACCACCGCCTCGGATCAGCACCACCTCCCCGCCCTTGATTCATGGCTTTCCTCCTGCGGGGCCCTCATAAAAGACTGGCAGACGCTTAAAAAACTACAAAGCAAATTCTTAAAAGAAAAAAGTTTAAAGGTCTTTTGCGTCCCACCCCTTAAGCGTACACCCCCCTCCCCCATGAGCCTGGCCTCCTGCCCGGAGGAAGCAGACCTCATCCTGACCTATCAGGATCTAAATTACGAGAAACCCCATTTGGTGGTGAAGGCCCTTTACCTGGGCCTTGGTTTCCACGAAGAAGAGGAGAATTTAATCTTCAAAGTGCTACAATTCTTGAAGGAAAGGAATATTTCTCAAGAGGCCGTAAGGGTGGTCGCCACCCTGGAAAAGAGGCAAAAAAACCCGGCTTTCTGGAAACTGGCCGAAAAATTGGGGGCAGAAGTCAGATTCTTCTCAGAAGAGGCCTTACGAAAAACCAACCCCCCTTCTCCTTCTTGCGCCCGTAAGGCC
>DROK01000296.1 GCA_011321895.1 Thermodesulfatator atlanticus | reverse complement strand
GGGTGGTCCAGTCCGGGGTAATAACCTTGGCAGTACCCTTTACCAGGTGACAGATCGCGCGCTGTACCGTGGTGATCTGGACGGCCTGATAACTCCTGTTTAGGACCAGGACTTTGTCCTCAAGGATGGAACCGCCTTTTTCCAAAATTCCTCCTCAATTGATTTTGTGATACTGTAACCCAGAAAATTCCTTTTGTCATGGCGAGTGTCTGTTTCAAGGAGGAAGGACCTTAAACCGCAAAGCCGGTGCCGGATAAGGTTTTGAAGCGAAGTTTAAGGTCGGCGGATATTTAAAGACTAAAAAGTAAGGAGCAGACACCGGTGATCAGGGTAAAGATTTGTGGTCTTACCAACCTAAAAGAGGCCCTTTTAGCGGCTGAGCTCGGGGCCCACGCCCTGGGTTTCATCTTTTATCCCCAAAGCCCCCGTTATATTTCGCCGGAAAAAGCGGCGGCCATAGCCCGCCGGCTTCCTCCCTTTGTGGCGCGGGTGGGGGTTTTCGTAAACGAAGAGGTGGAAAGGATCAAGGCCATCAAAGAGAAAGTGGGGCTTGATTGGCTCCAGCTTCACGGAGACGAGCCCCCGTCTTTCTGTGCCCGTTTTTATCCGCGGGTTATCAAGGCCTTCCGGCTCAAGAGCCAGGAAGATCTGGCAAGACTTGCTCCTTACCGAGAGGTAAGTTCCGCCTTTTTGCTCGACACCTATGTCCCGGGAGTGCCTGGTGGGACCGGCCAGACTTTTGACTGGCAGCTGGCTAAAAAGGCCAAAGACTTTGGCCTGCCCGTTATTTTGGCCGGCGGGTTGGGGCCTGATAACGTCCGGCAAGCGGTGGAAGAGGTGGCCCCTTATGGTCTTGACGTGAATTCCGGGGTAGAATGGGCTCCCGGGCGGAAACATCCGGCCCTTTTAAGGGCCCTTTTTGCGCGTCTCAGGCCTTTTCTGTAAAACTTTTATTAAGGGGTAAAAAATTTGCTGAAAGCCAAAAACAAACATGAAAGGTAAGGGCAAAAGAGAAAAAAATCGGCGAAACGTAAAGGGTGGCGCCTCAAATAGGCGCCCTAACAAAAATAAAGAGATCAGCCGCGAAAATAAAAAGGCCCATCCCTTGGTGGCTGAGGTGGTGTTAAGGGAAGGGTATCCGGGCTTTCACGCCCTGGTGGAAGGAGCAGGGGTAAGACCCGGTGACCTGGTGCTGGTCTCTTTTGGCGAGCGTAAAGAAGTGGGCCGGGTCGTTTCCCCCGTCCTTGAACTTTCTATTCCGCTGGAGGGGCTTCCCAGGGTGCTCAGGCTGGCCAACCCCAAAGAAGTTGCCCGTTACCAGGAAAATATCGCCTTTGAAAAGAAGGCCTGGAGTGTTTGTGAGCAGCTGGCCCGGGAACTCGGCCTCGAGATGAAGCTGGTGCGAGTGGAGCGCCTCTACGACCGCAGTAAAGTGATTTTTTACTACACCGCTGAAGGGCGGATCGATTTTCGCCAGCTGGTGAAGGACCTGGTGCGGGCCCTGCGCACCCGGATTGAGATGCGCCAGATAGGGGTTCGTCACGAAGCCGGGATGATCGGGGGCGTGGGCTGTTGCGGGCGGGAGATTTGTTGTGCGGCCTTTCTAAAAAAGTTTGACCCGGTCTCCATCAAGATCGCCAAAGAGCAGAGCCTGCCCCTTGATCCGGTAAAGATATCGGGGCTTTGCGGGCGGCTGCTGTGCTGTTTGCTTTACGAACATAACGTCTACGCCGAACTTTCGGCCTCCCTTCCCAAAATCGGCAAGAAGGTGTCTCTGGCCAACTACGAAGGCCGGGTGGTGCGCTACAATATTTTTCGCCATTCCGTAACCATTGAGACCAGCGAGGGTGACGAGGTGGAAATACCTTTGGAGGATTTCGCCAAGGAGCGCTAAGATGGCCTTTTACATTACTACCCCCATTTACTACGTAAACGCGGAACCTCATCTGGGACACGCCTATACCACCGTGGTGGCGGACGTGGTGGCCCGGCTCAAACGCCTCCTGGGCGAGGAGGTGTTCTTCCTTACCGGGACCGACGAGCACGGGGACAAGATCGTCCAGGCCGCCCGCAGGGAAGGCCTTTCCCCCAAAGAATACGTGGACAGGATGAGCAAACTCTTCCAGGAGACCTGGCCCCTGCTAAACATTTCTTACACCCGGTTTATCCGGACCACCGAGCCTGCGCACCAGGAAGTGGTGCGTCTGGTCCTGCAAAAGATCTACGAGCAGGGAGATATTTATTACGACGAATACGAAGGGCTCTATTGTTTCGGCTGTGAGCGTTTCTTAACCGAAAAAGAGCTCCAGGACGGCCTCTGTCCGGACCACCGCACCCCGCCCACCCCTTTAAAAGAGGCCAACTACTTCTTCAGACTCTCCAAATACCAGGACTGGCTCGTTGAATTGCTTGAGAAAAAGCCGGAGCTCATTACCCCGGCCCGTTACCGGAACGAGATCCTTTCCTTCTTGAAAGACGAGCTGGAGGATCTTTGTATTTCAAGGCCCAAAAGCCGCCTCACCTGGGGGATAGAGCTCCCTTTTGACCAGAATTTTGTCACCTACGTGTGGTTTGACGCCCTGCTCAACTATCTTTCCGGTATCGGTTACCCACACGATCCCAACTGGCGGAAATACTGGCCGGCCCACCACGTGATCGCCAAAGATATCCTTAAACCCCACGCCGTCTACTGGCCCATCATGCTGAAGGCCCTTGGGGTGCCGCCCTTTGCCGGGTTACACGTCCACGGATACTGGAATCTGGGTGAGGCCAAGATGTCCAAGTCGCTGGGCAACATCGTGCGCCCTAAAGACCTGGTAGCGCGCTACGGGTGTGACCAGGTGCGCTATTTCCTGTTGCGGGAGATGGCCTTTGGGCTTGACGCCAATTTCAGTGAAGAGGCCCTGCGGGTGAGGATTAACGCTGAGCTCGCCAACGACCTTGGCAACCTGGTTTACCGCACCCTCACCATGGTGCGGAAATATTTCAAGGGTGAGATCCCTGAACCTTTTGGTCCGGAGGCCCCGGAGAAGGCCTTATGGGAGCTCGCGCAGCAGAAGGTCTCCGCATACCTTTCGCTGATGGAAAATTTTGAGTTTCACCGGGCACTGGCTACTTTGTGGGAGCTGGTGCGGGAAGCCAACCGTTACATCGACCACCAGGCCCCCTGGAAACTGGCCAAAGAAGGGAAACAGGAGCGCCTGGCCACGGTCATCTATTACCTGCTTGAGGTCTTAAGACTCCTGGCCCAGGCCCTCTGGCCGGTGATGCCCGCCTCCTGTGAGCGCATCTTGACCAATCTCGGTCTTGAACCGCAAAAACACCTGAAAGCCGAGGAACTGAAAAAGTTTGGCGTCTTAAAACCAGGGCTTAAAACCCAGAGGGGAAAGGCCCTATTCCCCCGGATAGAAGAAAAGGGGCCTGAGGTCTCCGAAGAAAGCCCCAAAGAGGCCGAGACCAGGCCCTCTCAAGAAGAACCCCTTATAGAGCTTAAAGATTTTAAACGCCTTGACCTGAGGGTGGCAGAGGTAAAAGCGGCGGAGCGGGTTCCCGGGACCGAGCGCCTGTTAAAGCTTACCGTACGCTGCCCGGAAGAAAGAACGGTGGTGGCCGGCGTGGCTGAATATTACCGCCCGGAAGAGCTCGTTGGCAAAAAGGTGGTCCTTTTGGCCAACCTTAAACCGGCCAAGATCAGAGGGGTGGTTTCGCAGGGGATGATTCTTGCCGCCAAGGATAAGGACCAACTGGCCCTCCTCGTCCCCGACAAGGATCTTGCCCCTGGCAGTAAGGTAAGTTAGCGAAAATGGGCGTCTGAAAGAGAGCTCAGAGTAAACTGGTTGATAAGGTCTTGTAAGTTTTTGCGAAACTTTTCTTTCATCTCTACTATTTCTAACCCGGCGCTGTATCGCGGCCCCTCTTTTTTGACCCACACCACCCGGGCGGTACCCTTAATGGGCGGTTTTAACGGGATGGAAAATATGATTTCTTGCCCGGGGGAAAGGGGGGTGTCCGTGCTGATGCGTAGACCTCCCAGACTCAGGTCTTCAAGGGTGGCGTTAAATACCCTGAGGTCTTTTTTGAAGGCCCAGGAACACTCTGCTTGCAGTTTGAAACGGCTAAAAAGGCGTTTGTCCATCATCTGTCTTTCGCTCCGTCCTTTTGCTCTTATCGTCTTGCCCTTTCATTTGCTTAAGGCCTTGGTCGGTACCAGACCGGGTGAACTTAAAATTTCGGCCAGGGTCTTTTCGATTTCATAAACTTCCCACCACTTACCCCGTCTGCGGGCCCCTTTGGCGTAGACGGCAGCCTTAAAAAGGGCCTCTTTCAGGACCAAAAGCCTCATGGCCGGGCTTAAGTGGGGTTGACGATAAATTTTGGCCAGGGCCTTTAGACGGTACCAGTCAAGGCCAGGGGTCTTTGAGAGCTGATCGGGATGTCCGCCCCGTTTGATCACCAGGGGTTCCGGGATCAGATAGACCGGGTAACGAGCCAGGAGCCTGAGCCACAGCTCGTAATCTTCACAAACGGGGAAGGTTTCGTCAAAGCCCCCGATTTCTTCAAGCACCTCGCGGCGCAACATCACCGCCGAGGGGCTTATAAGACATAATTCCAGGGCCCGGTCAAAAAAATGGCCCGAAGGTTTGCGGTGCCTCTTTTTGGGGTTTACGCGTTTGCCTCCTCGTAGCCAGACCTCTTCAGTCTGGACGGCTAAGGCCTCTGGCTGGTGTTCAAAGAAAGAGACCTGTACTTCTATCTTCCGGGGCAACCAGAGGTCGTCACTGTCAAGAAAGGCGATCAAGGCCCCCCGGGCCTTACTCAGGCCGCGGTTACGCGCCGCAGCGACCCCTCGGTGCGGGGTACGGACGTATCTTACGGGAAAACGGGACACCACTTTTGAGGTCTCATCGGTTGAGCCGTCGTCCACCACGATTATTTCCAAAGGACGGTAAGTCTGGGCCAGCACCGAGGCCAGGGCCTCTTTGAGAAAACGGGCCCGGTTATAGGTGGGAATGATGACCGAAACCAGAGGTTTCATTTGTGGTAAGGTTCACCGGAGATAATACTTGCCGCCCGGTAAAGCTGCTCCAAAAGGACCAAGAGGGCTATTTCGTGCCCCAGGGTAAAGTTTGAGAGGGAAAGCCGCAAGCGGGCCGCCCGTAAAGCCTTCTCAGAGAGGCCGAAAGGACCACCTATTAAAAAGACGATTTCTCTTTCTTTTTCGAGCAGGTCTTGAAAGAAACGGGCAAAGGAAAGGGAGTCAAAGGATTTTCCCCTCTCATCCAGGGCGATGACGTAGCTTCCAGCCCCCAGGGCCTTGAGCATTATTTCTCCTTCTTTCTCTTTGACGGCCTGGTCTTTGCCCTTGGGAACCTTCTTTTCCTCTATCCCGAAGGGAAAATAATGGTTGAGCCGTTTCTGATAAAAGGACGCCCCTTCTTTTACGAAAGGAAACTTGATTTTTCCGGGCAAAATAAGGCGTACTCTGGTGGGCCAGCGCATCAAGATGAACCAAACAGCTTACGTAGCAAAGCGGTGGTACGGGCGGCCGGGTCTTTTCTCAGCTTGATTTCCTCCTGGGCCAGGGTGTCAAAAAGGCGGTCCAGGGCCGCCTGGGTTACGTAGTGGTCAAGGTCTACCTTGGTACCCCGCAGGTAAGAGGCCGCGTAGGAGTTATTGATCAACTCCTGGTATTTTCGGGTTACCCCTACTTTTTTGAGGCTTTTTTGGACTAAAGGATAAAACCTTTGGTAGAGTTCGTCCGAGGTCTTTTGGCGAAAATAATCGGTGATGGCGGTCTCCCCGCCTTTGAGTAGCTGGCGGGCGTCTTCAAAAGTAATTGCGGAAATGGCCTGTTTGAAGACCGGAAGGGCTTCCTTGATGGCCGCGGCCGCGGCCACGTTTAGACTTTCTTCAAAATTTTCAACCTGGTTTTTAAAACCCACTTTTTTCAGGAAATTTGTGACCTTGGCCACTTTAGGGGGCGGGGGGATGCGCAGGTCTGGGTTCTGCAAAAGGTTTTCAGGGTCTCCCAGGAATGAAACCGCCCTTTTGCTTGCGACCAGGAGGGCCTCTTTAAGCCCCTTTATCAGTTCTTCCTGGCTGAGGCCCTGGGTGCTGGTGGTCTTTTTGAGGATATTTTCCAGCCTTTCCCAAAAGCCGGCTTGAGCGGACGAAAAGAAGACCAATACCAGGATGAGGCTCCCCAGGAGCTTAGCTTTCATCGTCTTCTCCCGTGAGTTTGAAAGGTTTGATATCAAGCACAGGGGTGCCGTCATACATGTCCAAACGTTCCACTTCTAGTACGTTTCCTTTGACCGCCAAGACCTTAAGCACCGAAAGCCCGAGGGCGTTTGGCCTTATCGGCGAACAGGTGCTAAAGACTCCCTTTTTTTCTCCCGGCCGGTGGGGAGGTTCCTGGATGAGGTGTCTTTCTTCAAAGGGGGGGCTTTTGTGGAAATGGAAGAGGACACAGATTTCGTCCCCGGGTTTAATGTCCTTGAGTCCTACCTGGTACTTGGGAAGGACGTGGATTTCTCCCCTCACCTTGGAGATAGTAAAAAACCGGGGCACTTCTTTGGCCTTGGTGCGTACCCAGCCAATGGGGCGGTAACAGATTTCTTCTGGTTTATCAGGCATCTTTTTCGATAAACCTCAAAAGCCAGTTTTTCAATTGTCCTTTTTCAGGCAATCTTTTAAGGCGCCCGTCCGGCGCCCGGTAAGGCCTTCAGGCCAGGGTGATGCGCCCGCCTGCTTCCGGCTCAAGCTCCTGGCCATTTACTTTAACGGTTGGGGAGCCAAAGAAATTTATTTTTTGGGCTTCAGCCAGGTCTTTGATTTCTCTGGTGGACAGCTGGTAAGGGACGTTTAGCTCGGCTAATACTTGACGTAATAAAAGTTCAAGCTCTTGATAACTCCTGCACTTTGGAGAATAAAGAATTTCAAGTTTAAGAATGTCTGAGTGCATCGTTAAAATCCCGGTATTTGAAGGTCCTCTTGATTTATTACTGCACTTGGTGCGCAAAAACAAGCTCAATATATTTGATCTGCCTATTTCTCTCATTACCGAGCAGTATCTGGCCTACCTTGAAATGATGAAGGCCCTTGATCTGGAGGTGGCGGCGGAATATTTGCTGATGGCGGCCACTCTGCTTTACCTGAAAAGCCAGTTGTTGCTCCCGAAAGAAGAACCCCCGGCTCAAGAAGAGGAAGATCCCCGTCAGGAGATCGTAACCTCCCTGCTGGAGCTGGCCAAGTTTCAGCAAGCGGCAGCTCTTTTGGACGCCCGCCCGGTGCTTGACCGCGAAGTATTTGTTCCTCCTGGCGAGGAGCCCACCCCTCACGAAGGGCTTGCGGTCTCCCTCTTTGATTTGCTTTCGGCCTTAAAGGAGGTTCTGGCCCGGAGGACCATCACTTCCCTTGAGGTGGCCCGGGCCAGAAATCTTCTGGCGGAAAAGATCCCCTTCATCCTGGACCAACTAAAGAGAAAGAAATACCTTTATTTTCGGGAACTTTTGGCTCAGGCCCAAAGCCGCGAGGAAGTCATCGCCCTTTTTCTGGCCCTTTTGGAACTGGCCTTCCGGCAAAAGATTCGCCTCATTCAACCAGACCCCACCTCTGACATCCAGGTGGTACGGCGATGAAGCTTTTTATTTTCGGGACCCTGGCCCTGCTTCTCCCCCTGGCCTTTTTAAAACTCTGTTACGCCCTGGGGACCGTGCTGGTGTTGAGGCGTACCGGGGGCGCCCTTTTTGTTTCCACTTCTCGGGCCAAAATAAGGGCCATGCTTGAGGCTTTAGGACCCCTTTCGCCGGAGACCAGTTTTGTGGACCTGGGCTGCGGTGATGGCCGACTCCTGCGGGCCATGTACCGGCGCTTTGGTATCCTGGGGGTGGGGTATGAAATAAATCCGTGGGCCTATGTGCTCGCCCGGCTTAAAAACTTTCTGGCCGGGGTCCCGGCAGAGATAAGAAGGGAAGATTTTTTCGCGGCCAACCTGAAAGACTACGACCTCATTTTTTGTTATCTTTTCCCTGACGTCTTAAAAGACCTGGCTCCCAAGCTGCGCAAAGAGGCCAAAGAAGGGGCGGTTATTGTCAGTGCCAACTTCCCTCTGCCCGGGTGGAAGCCATATCTGGTATTAAAGGAGGAAGACCCCATTTATTTTTACCGTAAAGGGACCTGAGCTGATTTGCTCTTATTAAGTTTTTCTTTGGCCCAAAAATGAATATAATTTGTGGAGGATGAAAGGCCTGGTTTATCTGTTACGCTTGCTCGTTCTGGTTCTTTTTTTCTGGGCCGGCACGTTGGGGCTGGCCCTGGCCGTCCAGGTCCACGGGGCGCCGGAGGGTTTTTATACCCACATCCTGGCGCACTTATTCTTTACCGCCTCCATCATCTTTCTTCTGTTTTTTTCTCGCCGTTATCCCGTGGGCAGCGGTAAGGCCTGGCGTTATTTTCGTATTTCCCTTATCCTTTTTCTCCTCTGGAATCTGGACACCATGATGGTCCATTTTCTCGACTTGAGGTTGCCGGAACACGCCCTTTTTCTGCCCCCGGATCCCTTTGCGCACCGGCTCTATGGCCCCCTGGATTTTGAGCGCTGGGTATATTACCTGGGCCGCTTTGACCACCTGCTTTGTGTGCCCGCTATGTGGTTTATGGTGCAGAGTTTGCGCGTCTTTTATAAAGAACAGCAAAATTCTCAGCTTAAAACCTAACCTATGACGTCTTTGCCCCTATATCCGGTTTATTTGGTCGATTTTTTGGGCTCTTTCCTCATGCTCCTCCTCTCTTTCACGGCCTTTCGCTACGCTTTTGCCCTCAAACGCAAGTTTCCGCAAAGCGTCCTTTTTATGTATCTTTTCGGGCTGGCATCGGCCTTTGTGGCCCTTTCTCTTTCCCGCAGCATCGGCCACATGTTGCGTTTTATCTTTATCTACGCCGGGGTGCCCGAATGGTGGCGTGATTTAGCCCCCGTTTCCGGAGGGTTAAACAGTATCTGTTTTGTGGCGGTGGCGGTCCTTACCTTTGTTTATCCGAACGTACGCAAAATTATCGGGCTGGTGCGGGCAGAAGCCGAAAAACTCAAGCAGGCCAAAGAGGAACTGGAAAAGGCTAACACCAAGCTTAAGGAGCTATACCACACCCTTGAGGAAAAGGTAGAACAGCGTACCCGGGAGCTTTTGGCCTCAGAACAGAAATTCAGGCGTCTTTTTGAAAATTCTGGCGAAGTGATCTTTTTCTGTGATCCTCGCGGGTGCATTTCAGACATCAACCCCAGCGGGGTGAAGCTGCTCGGGTTCCAAAATAAGGAAGAACTCATAGGCCGGCCGATGAAGGAGTTCTTTGCCGACGAGAAAGACTGGAGACAGTACATGGATACCATCTGTGCCCACGGATATATTAAGGATTTCGAGGCCCGTTTGATAAGCCGTGACGGTTCGGAAAAGTTTGTTATCATCACGGCCAACACCATCGTAGGGGAAGAGGGTTGTAAAACCGGCTGTGAAGGCATAGCCAAAGATATTACTAACTACCGCAAAATGACAGAAAAACTGATCTATTCTGAAAAAATGGCCTCGCTTGGTCAGCTGGCTGCCGGAGTGGCCCATGAAATCAATACCCCCCTGGGGATCATTTTGGGCTACGCCCAGTTGCTCAAAAAAGAATTCCGAGACCGACCGGAAATCGCCGAAGAACTTGGTATTATCGAATCTCAGGCGGAGGTCTGCAAGAAAATAGTCTCTGATCTCTTAAGTTTTGCCCGCTCCTCTGAGAACACCAAGGGGAAGAAATGGATTTCACTTAACGATTGCGTAGTCCAAACGGTAGACATGATTCGACACACCTTTGAACTCGATAATATCCAGCTCAAGTTGCACTTGGCCACCGAGCTCCCGGAGATATGGGGTGATGAAGACCGTATAAGACAGGTTATTTTAAATTTATTAAATAACAGTCGCGACGCCATCGGCAAAGGCGGAGAAATTCACCTCTGGACCTATCGGGAAGATAATTTCGTGGTTCTGGAAATAGGAGATACGGGCACCGGGATTCCTCCTCAGATCAAAGATCGTATTTTTGATCCTTTCTTTACCACCAAACCCCCGCGCCAGGGAACCGGCCTTGGTCTCTCGGTTTCTTACGGCATAATTGAAGACCACCGGGGGACCATAGAGGCCTTTTCTCCCCCGGTTTTAGAGAGACATTTAAAACTGGGACTGAAAACGGTCTTCATCGTACGGTTGCCTTGCAATGACCATGCTTAAAGTAAAACCCAAGATCTTGGTGGTAGATGACGAACCGCACATGACCCGCATGTTGACCCGGCTTTTCCGGCAAATTCCGGCGGCTGAGGTGGAAGCCGCCCTTTCGGGAGAGGAGGCCCTGGCGAAATTTGAGAAATTCGCCCCGCTGGTGGTGGTTTCTGACATCAAAATGGCAGGCATGGACGGGATGGAACTCCTGCGCCGTGTAAGAGAGATTGACCCCACCGTTTCTGTGGTCCTCATCACCGGGTACGGGACCATCGAAATGGCGGTGGAAGCCTTAAAACTCGGGGCCTACGATTTTATCCAGAAACCTTTTGACAGCGACCGCATCCTGCATATCGTGGAAAGGGCACTGGAACGTACCGCCCTTTTGCAGGAAAACGAGCGCCTTAAAAAGAAGGTGGTTACCTGTGCCTGGGAGCGTTTGGGTATTATCGGGGAATCCAAGGCCCTGCAAAAAGTCCTTGATATGGTAGAGCGGGTGGCCTGCAGCGACGTCACGGTGCTTATCCGCGGGGAATCCGGTACGGGTAAAGAGCTCATTGCGCGGGCCATCCACATGTTGAGCGACCGCAAAGACAAAGAATTGGTCACCATTAACTGTCCGGCGGTACCCGAACATATCCTGGAATCTGAGCTTTTTGGTTACGTCAAAGGGGCCTTTACCGGGGCCACCACGGATAAAGAAGGCCTTTTTCAGGTGGCGGACGGTTCCACCATCTTTCTTGACGAAATAGGGGATATTCCCCCCAATATTCAGACCAAACTCTTGCGGGTCCTGCAGGAGAAAGAAATCAGGCCTCTGGGTTCCACCAAGACTATTCCGGTAGACGTGCGCGTCATCGCCTCCACCAACCAGGACCTTGAGGCCAAGATAAAAGAAGGCCTTTTTCGCGAAGACCTTTACTATCGTTTAAACGTGGTCACGATCTATCTTCCGCCGCTGCGGGAGCGTAAAGAAGATATCCTGCCCCTGGCCATGCATTTTCTCCAGAAATACGCGGAAAAATACGGACGGGAGGGACTCAGTTTTAGTTCGGAAGCCTTAGAGTATTTGTTGAAGAATCCCTGGAAAGGTAACGTAAGGGAGCTCCAAAACGTGGTACGCCGGGCGGTTCTTCTGGCCAAAGGAGACGTTATCACCCCTGAGGACCTGATAGAAAAAGAAGAAACCCATTCTTGGCCGAATCCTTTCGATGACTATCTGGAACGGCCTTACGCTGAGGCCAAAAAAGAGCTTTTAAACTTCTTTTCCCGCCGTTACGTGGAAAACCTGCTCTTCAAGACCGGGGGTAACGTAACCCAGGCGGCCCGCCTGGCAGGCCTTGAAAGACAAGCCTTCCAACGTCTCATGCGCCAGGTAGGGGTGCGTTCCGAGGATTTCCGCGCTTGATATTCTTTGTTGCACTGCAACAAAAATATGGCACCTTTTGGTTTTTATTTTAAAGATTCCGGTTTTTTCAGGAAGAAATCTTTTTGTTTTGGCCTTCCTCTTTAGAAAATTTTTGGTCTCTCCTTTGCTTTTATCCTGGGTAGCTTTTCATCTTATCGGTATTTAGAGAAAGGGGGTGAAATTTTCGGACAAATAACGCGGCGTTTTAAGTCTCCAAACGGCATTAATTTTAAAAAACTTCTCTAAATGAGGAGGGGGTAGATGAGGAAATTTCAAAAAGTATCAAGGTTTTTGATGCCGGCTTTTATCTTTCTGGTATTACTCTGGGTCTACAGTCTTTATTCTGGGGTTTACGCCTCCGAAGAGGCCAAAAAGATGGCCGAGGAGGCGCACAAGGCCGCGGCTCAGGTCTCTGCCACGGCCCAAGCGGTGGCAGGGGTGGCGGGCTGTAACGTGCTGCTTAACGATTCTCTCGGTCTTAAGGGCAAGCTTGGTAAGATCATCGCCAAGACCCCGGTTTGTACTCCGACCTGTACCAAAGGGTGCATCGATCCCAACGCTCCGAGAGGCTATCTGGGTATTCCCGGGGCGCCCAAGCCCAACCCCATTGCTGGTCTTTTGTGGGCCATCTGGGTAGGGTGGATTTTCTCCACCGTCGGGGCCTTTGGTGGCATTATGGCCGGTGTCGGTCACATCACCATTTTCGGGCTGGCCAATTACGCCAAGAGCTTTAAAAAGACCAACCCGGCCCTTAATAAGTTCCTGACCGATACCATCCGGGTCTCCAACATGTTCCTGGTTGGTCTTTCGGCCCTGGTCTCCACCGTCAACTACTGGCGGATGAAGCGTATCGTTGGGCCTCTGGCCATTGCTTTGGCCATCGGTGCCGTGGGTGGTGCGGTAGGTATTGCGGAGCTCACGGCGGGTAAAATCAGCCTTAAGGCCTATATCGGCTACTTCGGGCTGGCGGTCTTCGCGGTGGCTGGTTTTATGTGGTACGGCACCACGGAGCGGGCCCGGGCCAAGCGTAAGGCGGCCCGAGAAGCGGCCAAACGTTTTGAAGAGGCGGCAAAGAAGGGTGGTGAGGCCGAAGGGGTCAAAGTGGTCAAGTTCGGTCTTACCGAGTGCGTCTTTACTTTCTACGGGGTCGAGTTCCGTTTTAACCCGGTCTTGGCGGCCCTGGGCGGTTTGGTGATCGCGACTATCGCCGTCTTCCTGGGGATCGGTGGTGGTTTCTTGCTCGTCCCCTTTATGACGGACATCGTCAAGCTCCCCATGTTCATCGTGGCCGGGACCTCGGCCTTCGTGGTCTTCGTAAAGATGGTGGTGGGGATCACCACTTACATGGTGCTCAAGGGGGTGCAGGTCTGGTGGCCGCTTATCGGTACCGAGCTCATCGGGATCTTTATCGGCTCCATGGTAGGTCCGCGCACGCAGAAATACATCCCTGACATCTGGCTCAAGCGCCTGTTCGTGATTTTGGCCATCTACGTTGGTCTCCGTTACACCTCAAAGGGCTTTCTGGGACGCAGTATCGTGCCTCCTTATTAAACAAAAAGCAGGGGAGGGGAGCCCCTCCCCGCTTAAAGCGGAGGGGATATGTACGAAAAATGGCTCATCTATCTGGATCACGCCTTTATTCCCTTTTACCGGCTGGTTAAGGACCCGGTGCTGGCCTACTTTATCGGGACTTTCCTTTTGGCCGTCCTGTGTGTGGTGATCGGGGAGCTGCTGGTAGGGCTTGCCATTTATCTCAACCGTCACCACGTGAAAAAACTCACCCACGATCTGATTCACTGGAATAACCTGGCGGTGGAGGCGGTCAAAAAGGGAGACTCAGACGCCTACCACACCTTCAACAAAGAGGCCAACGACGTGTACGGAAAGCTGTTTTTCCTGAGTATCGCTCATTCAGCGGCCTGTTTGGTCCCTATTCCCTTTGTGCTGGCCTGGATGCAGATGCGTTTTGGCACGGTGGAATTTCCCCTCCCATTTACGGTGCCCGGGCTTGGTTCTTCCGTCAATTACGTCTTCACCTTCGTGGTGCTTTATCTTCCGGCCTACTGGTTGTTCAAAAAGATCAAAGGGCGCCTGCCGCTCTTCCGCCAGATAGAGGCCATCGTGCAGGACAGCGGCCGGGCGGTCCATGAGATGAAGAGTTTGGCAGACGTTCTGGAGAAAAAGATCAAAGAAGCACAATTAAGGCAAAAAAAGGCTGTACAGAAGGTTTAATTTGGGCTATGAGAATAATTTAAATCCTAGTAAGGAGGTATGGAATGAGGGGCAGATGGAGTTTGCTAAGTCTATTTACGCTGTGTTCTTTCCTATTAGTCCTTTTCTGGAGTGGGCCTGCCAAGGCCTCATCCAAGGACGAAGAGATCCAGGCCCTGAAGCAGCAGGTCCAGATGCTTCTAAAACGCATCGAAGAGCTTGAAAAGAAGCAGGCTCAAACGGAAAAGGCCGTGGAACAGAAGGCCCCGGTCAACTGGCGGGCTTACTGGAAAAACGGTTTCAGGATCGAGTACAAAGACCCCGAAAAGAACCGGGAATATAAGTTCCGTTTCCGCACCGGCATCCAGCTCCGTTACACTTACCTTGACCGCGACGATGACATCGCCAATTCTGAAGAGAATTATAGCTCCTTTACCATGCGCCGTCTGCGCTTTTTCGTAGACGGCACCGCTCCCAATAAGTACTGGAAATATTTCGTGCACGTCCAGCTTGAGCCCAGGAGCAAAGTCAACGTGCACGACGCCATCGTACAGTGGCAGAAATACAAAGAATTCCGGGTCATGATCGGCCGGATCAAGATCCCTGCCATGAGCATGGAGTACTGGCAGAGTGGGTTCAAGCAAAACGGTACGGACCGTACCATCTTCACCGACGACTCCGAAGTCTACTGGCCCTACGACGGTGGCCCGCGCAAACCCTCTACTTCTGAAAAAGATTTCAACGGTATCGGAACTCCTACCCTGAAGGTCGGTGGGCACCTTTTGGCCAACGGTTTTCCCGTAGGTGGTATGCTCCTTTACCGTTCCCAGGGGATCCAGGCCAACGGCTACCTTGACCTCTTCAACAAGAAGCAGTTTCTCGTCTACTGGGTGGGGCTCTATAACGGCCGCGACACCCAGGGGGACCGGAACACCAGAAGTGACGACATGCTTTACTGCTTCCGGGTAGGCATCAACTGGCTGCCCGGCTCCGACCCGCGTGGCCCCATGGGTCCTGGCACCTTCAATAATTACTTCATGCAGGGTGATTACGGCTACAACACCAAACCGGCGCTCGCCACTATCTTTTCCACCTTCTACACCAAAGACCGCTGGAAGAAGGTCTATGACCCCACTCTTTTTGACGGCAGCGCCAACATCATGCGGTCCGTCACCCACGATAGCGAAAATTATGGCTTTGACGTGGCGTTGCTTTTCCGCTACCTGGGTTTCTCGGCGGACCTCGAGTTTGCCTGGGAAGAGTTCCAGCAAGACCCGAACGGGACCTGGGAGGAGACCTGGGACCGCTACGGTTTCCGGGTAAACCTGGGCTACTTCCTGGTGCCGCGCAAATGGGAGATCACGGCCAAATACGCCTATCTTTGCCGCTTAGACGACAACAACCTCTATAATTCTCTGGCCAGCGGTTTGGGGCTCGTCAAACTTGATAACGGCAAATGGGGTGTGGAAGACTACATGCAGGAGTTCCGCGTAGGGGTGAACTACTACTGGCACGGCTTTAACCAGTACATCACCGCGGACGTGGCTGTCCTTTACCGCAATATCGACGACGTAAGCGCCTCCGAGATTAGGAAACTGGAAGAGATGAAGGGTTCGCCACTTGGCCTCTCTCCTAACGATTTTGATGACGATACCCAGACTGACTGGCGCTTCCGCGTG
>DROK01000295.1 GCA_011321895.1 Thermodesulfatator atlanticus | reverse complement strand
CGTAAAGGGAAAATAAAGGAGGCCCAAATCAGGGCGGAAATTCTTGAAAAAGGGGACCGCCAAACGGGTATCGAAAGTGCCATACTTGAGGGCCAGATAAAGAAACAGGGCAGCGACAAGCCCCTGAAGGAGGAGCTTTTGTTTACCCGTAAGGCCAAGGTTCTTTTTCCTGGTTACCTTGCGCCAGTCGTCGAGAAAACCGATGAAACCAAAGACCACCAAGACGCCCAGACACAGCCACAGGTAAAGATTTTTGAGGTTTCCCCAGAGGAGCACCGTGACCACTACCGCCCCGATGATCACCAGCCCCCCCATGGTAGGAGTCCCCGCCTTGTGCTGGTGGTCCGGGCCTATCTCCCGGATAACCTGCCCGAACTGGCGTTTTTTCATGTAGTTGATAAAGGGGGGCATCAAGAAATAGACCAAGAGCCCGGCGGTAATCACGGCGTAGATGGTGCGGAAGGTGATATAACGAAATACGTTAAAAAATACGTGCCATTCGTGTAGGGGATAAAGCAGATGGTAAAGCATCAACCCCCCAGAAGCGCGTCTACCAGCTCCTCAAGGGCCATCGCCCTTGAACCTTTGACGTAGAGGAGATCACCTGGCTTCAATTCCTGCCTTAGCTGTTCAAGCAGGGCCTCTTTGGAGGCAAAAAAACGGCCCTTGCTTCCGGCGGCCTCGGCCAACGCCTGGGCCTCTTCTCCCACCGCCCAGATCTCGTCAAACACTTGGGCGGCCTCCGCCCCGGCCAGCTGGTGCAAGCGCCTGCTCTCCGGCCCCAATTCTTTCATATCGCCCAGGACCGCCAGCGCCCGCTGGAAACCAGGCCTTAAGGCTTCCACCACCTCTTTTCCCGCCGTAAGGGAGGCGGGGTTGGCGTTGTAAGTGTCGTCAAGGATGACAAAACCCGGACCTTTTTTGAGCTCAAGCCGGCGTGGTAGGGTCTTAAGCTGCTCCACGCTGGCCAGGAGGGGGCGCCAATCTTCCACCAGAAAAGACGCCGCGGCAAGGGCCGCCAGGAAATCCAGCACAAAATGCCGGCCAAGTAGCGGCAACCTGAGGGGAAAGACCTCATTTCCGACCACCAGTTCAAAACGGGTCCCCTCAAGGGTTATTTCTATCCTGCGGGCGGCAAAGTCAGCCCCTTCTTCCAGCCCGAAAGAGCGGGTGGGCCGGTCGCCAGCCTCCCGCTCCACCCAGGCCCGAATTTCTTCCTGACCAAAGGGATAAACCCAGGGCCCCGGGGTCTGGGTAAGAAGGCTTAGCTTTTCCCTCAAGAGTTCCTCAAAAGAGGAAAACCCCGCCAGATGCGCCGGCCTTACCCCTAATAAAATGGCTATTTCCGGTCTGACTATCTCGGCCAGGCGGGGGATCTCTCCCGGGCGGTTGGTCGCAAGCTCCAGGACCAGGTAGGAGGCCTCATCCGGGGCGTTCAGGAGGCTTAGCGGGGCCCCGATCAGGTTATTCCAGTTACCCGGGTTGCCGTAGGCCCTGTGCTTCCCGAGCAAAGTGGTCAAAAATTCTTTGGTGGTGCTCTTACCACAGGAGCCGGTAATCCCCACCACCCGGCCTTTGAGGCGCCGGCGGTGGTAAGCCGCAAGATCCCCCAGGGCCTTTAGGGTATCTGGCACCCGCACGATGGAAATAGCCCGGTGCAGCTCAAAAATATTTATATTTTCCGGCCAATATTCCACCAGGGCCCCTTTGGCCCCGGCCTCGATGGCCGCCAGCACGAAATCATGCCCGTCAAACCGGGGCCCTTTTAAGGCCACAAAGAGGTCTCCCGGCCTTATTTGCCGGGAATCCTGGCATACCCGGCGGAAGGCAATGCGCATGTCACCGTTTAAGAGCACCCCGCCGGTAGCGCGTACCACGTCCTCGGTAGTAATCATGCCGCCTCCCTGGCCAAAAAACTCTTGATCACCTGCTGGTCCGAAAAAGGGTAACGCCGGCCCGCTATCTCCTGGTAAGTTTCGTGGCCCTTGCCGGCGACCAGGAGTATATCACCCTCCTTTAGAAGGGAAAGGGCCTGGCCGATGGCCTCCTTGCGGTCCTCAATTATGAGGGGGGCCTGGCGCATACCGGCCCGGATATCCCGGATGATCTTCTGCGGGTCCTCCCGGCGGGGGTTGTCGTTGGTCAGAATTACTTGATCGGCCCATTCTTCAGCCACCTGCCCCATGAGGGGACGTTTGCCCTGGTCCCTTTCCCCTCCGCAGCCGAAGACCACCAATAACCTGCGTGCCAGTGGCCTCAAACTCTTGAGGGCGGTCTCCAAGGCCGAAGGGGTGTGGGCGTAATCCACAAAGACCAGGGCCCCTTCCTTTTCCGCCACCAGTTCAAGCCGTCCCGGAGGGGCCTGCACCCCTTCAAGCGCCTGTACCACCTCCGAAAAAGGGAAACCCAGGGCAAGGCCCACCGAGCAAGCAAGGAGGAGATTTTCCAGCTGAAAATCTCCATAAAGGGTCGTCGCCAAGGGATACTCCTGGGTTCCGGCCCGGAGGAGAAAAACGTAGCCGTCCCAAGCCCTTTTAAGGACCATCCCCCTTATTTCCTCCCCTACCTTAATCACGGGCTTAACCAGCGAAGCGGCCAGTTTTTCTCCCCACGGGTCGGCAACGTTGATTACCGCCTTGCCCTGGGCGGAAAGGTGTTCGGTAAAGAGTCTTTTTTTGGCGGCGAAGTAATGGTCCATGTCACCATGATAATCCAGGTGATCCCGGGAAAGATTGGTGAACACCGCCACTTTAAAGGAAAGGCCAGCTACCCGTCCCTGGTCCAGGGAATGGGAGGACACCTCCATGACCGCGTATTCCGCCCCCCGGGCCTTCATTTCCGCCAAAAGGGCACGCAACTTGACCGGCCCCGGGGTGGTGTGAGAGGCGGAAAGGTGCCTGTCTATGAGATCATAATGGATGGTACCGATAAGCCCGGCTGCACCGGCAAGCCTGTTGAGGAGATGTCTGGTAAAGAAGGCCACGGAAGTCTTGCCGTTGGTACCGGTGATCCCGATCAAAGAAAGTCCTCTTTCCGGCCAGCCGAAAAAGCGACCGGCCAGCAGGGGAAGTATGTGCTTGGTGTCCTCCAAGAGGGCCCCGGCCACCCCTTCAGGCAGCGGCCCTTCTTCTTCCATGATCACGGCG
>DROK01000294.1 GCA_011321895.1 Thermodesulfatator atlanticus | reverse complement strand
CTCAACGTGCCGGAAGAGGCCCTTTACCTGCACGAAGGGGCCATTGAGGCCGAGACCTCACGTAAAATCTTCGAGGACCAGGGAGTTTCTCCAACCGAAGAACTCTTCCGCCAGGTCTTAAAACGCCAGCGGGCCTTGTTCCGGCAGAAATACTGGTCTTTCGTAAAACCGTTTCCCGAGATCCCGGATCTTTTGGCGGACTTAAGGAAGGAAGGGAAAAAACTCGCCCTGGTCACCAGCTCCCACCGTGAAATTTTGGAAGAAATTTTACCTTCCCGTTTGCGGGGGCTTTTTCATTTTATCCTCACCGGGGACCAGGTAAGGCGCCGCAAGCCCCACCCGGAGCCCTATCTGCTGGCCAGAGAAAAGTTAAAGGCCCCGGAGGAGGGGGCTTTAGCGGTGGAAAACGCCCCGGCTGGTATTAGGAGTGCCAAAGGAGCGGGGCTTTTTTGTGTGGCCCTCACCACCACCCTTGCTCCCCACCATCTCAAACAGGCCGATCTGGTGCTTCCTTCTCACCGGGAGCTTTATCGCCTGCTGCTAAACGGGAAACGTCATGCTTAAAGTCACGGAAGCCCCGGCTTATTTTGCCCGTTACCGCGAGATTATCCCCGACTTTGAGAAGTTTTTGGCCCATTTAAGGGAGCCGCTACCCCTTTATTTCCGTCTGAACGAGCTCAAAGCCCCGGATCCTGAGGTGGTGCTGGCTGGCCTGGCCCGTCAGGGGGTCAAGGCCGAAGCGGTGCCGGGTTTTCCCCATTTTTACCGGGTAGAACCCCGTGATTTCCCTCTGGGGAACACGGAAGAATATTACCTGGGCTATATCTATCCCATGACCTTGAGCAGTGCTTTACCGGTGATAGCTTTGGAACCCAAACCCGGTGAATATATCCTTGATATGTGTGCAGCCCCGGGGAGTAAGACGACCCAGATAGCCCAGGTGGCTGAAGACAAGGCGGTCATCGTGGCCAATGACCGGCGGCTTGACCGCCTCACGGCCCTGGTGGCCAATCTTAAGCGTTTGGGGGTGGCCTGTGCCCTTACCACCCTCTACCGGGGAGAGGTCTTTCCCTTCGGGGTCCCCTTTGACAAGGTTCTGGTTGACGCCCCATGCTCGGGAGAAGGTCGTTACCGTGAGGGCTATGAGGGAGAGCTCCTTTACCAAAAAGAAGGCCACACCAACCTTCCGGCGATCCAAAAAGGGCTCCTGGTAAGGGCCTTTGACCTGGTCAAGGTAGGAGGCATCGTGGTTTATTCCACCTGTACTTTTAATCCGGAAGAAAACGAGATGGTGGTGGATTATCTTTTGCGCAAAAGGCAGGCCGAGATAGTACCCTGTACTTACCCGCTCCCCCACCACCCCGGGGTGACGGAGTGGGAAGGCCGGCCCCTTCACCCGGATCTCCAAAAGACGGCACGGTTTTACCCCCACGAGACCCAAGCGGTGGGCTTTTTTGTGGCCAAGATAAAGAGGCTTTTCTGATGGGACGCCGCAAAAAGATCCACAAAGAAGCCAAATGGCCTAGGGTGGTCTCCTTAGAGGAAAGGGAAGAAGTCCTTTCCTTCTGGGAAGAGCGGTTTGGTATCCCCAAAGAGACCTTTCAGGACTACCTTTTGCTCTCCACCGCCAAAAATTACTGGCTCTTTATCGCGCCTCCGGACTTAAGACCCTTACAAAACCTTAAAGTCCAGACGGTAGGGCTGCTATTCACCAGGAGGGTCTCCCGCTGGCTCAAACCCACTTCCACGGCCTTGCAGCGTTTCGGTCATCTGGCCACCAAAAACGTCCTTGAGCTTAGCCCTTCCGAGCTTGATCGCCTGAGACGGGAAAAGCGCCTACCTTTTGAAGCGGAAATGGAAGAGGGTTACGTGATCATCAAATGCGAGGGGAAGGTGTGGGGCTGTGGCCTTTACGCCCAGGGCAAATTGATCAGTTTCCTCCCCTAGTTTTTATGACCTGGGCCGGGTTTCCGGCCACCACGCTGCGCGGCGGAACAGGCCTGGTCACCACCGCCCCGGCAGCCACCGTGGCCCCTTCCCCTACCCGGGCCAAAACAATGGCCCCTTCTCCGATCCAGGCGTGGGGGCCGATTTCAACGACCTCGAAGTTTTGGGGAGCAGCCGCCAGGAGACGGCCCTGTGGGTCACGTCGGTGCTGTCTTTTTCCACTCGGGATACTTACCCGGGAGGCGATAAGGCAGCCCCTCCTTAAAACCACGTGCCCCAGGATGCAATAAGGCCCCACGTAAACGTCTTCTTCGATTACCCCAAAGGGGTGACTGAAAAAGCTACCAAACCCGATTTCACAGGACCAATCCACCCTGGTGAGACAGAGGCGGTAAAAGGCGCGCCTTAAAAAATTGCCCGGCACGCCCGGGATAAGGGCCAGCGTCTGGGCCCAAAAAAGGTAAATTTTTTCGCTCCTGAAGGCCTTCTGGCCCAGAACGGCCAAAAGATAAGGAATAAAAACTAAAATTAAGGCAACGTAATTGAGAAGTTTTTTAATTGTTTTTTTCATGTTTAAATAGCCAGGCCCATTTTAAAACTTATTGCTTTGGTCTTGAAGTAGTTTATTTTCTCATGGTAGAGGGAGGGAAAAATTTTGCCCTTTGAGAATCTGGTTCGGAAAATGAGGCCAACGCCTACAGAAAGTGGCATACCCATAAAACGGGCCGAGTTTGAAACGCTGGCAGCGGCGCTGGATTACGCCGCGAAGGGAAAGACCGGTTTTAACTTCTTCGGTCCCCGCGGTTCTCTCCTGAAGGCCCTGCCTTACCGGGAGCTGAGGCAGGAAGCCCGGAGGTGGGCCCGCAAACTTCTGGCCCTGGGGCTTAAACGGGGAGCCACGGTGGCTATTTTGGCCCACACGCGCCCCTTTTTCGTGAAGCTGTTTTTTGCCTGTCAATACGCGGGTTACGTACCGGTTCCCTTGCCTTTAATGCTCCAGTTAAGCAGTGCGGAGGCTTACGTCAAACAGCTGGCAAGGCTCCTTAAAATTTCAAGGGCCGAGGCCTTATTTGTCCCCGAAGAATTTTTAAAGTTCGGGCAAGAGGCGGCTAAAGAAGCCCGGGTACCACATTTTGGTACGGAAGAGACCCTGGAGGCCCTACCGGAAAAAGACGCCCCGCTCAAACCTTTGGGGCCGGACGAGCTGGCCTACATTCAGTTTACTTCCGGGAGCACGAAGTTTCCTCGCGGGGTCTTGATTACCCAGCGCGCCTTGATGCACAACCTGCGTCTGATCGCCAAATATGGGGTCAGGCGAAGAGAAGGGGACCGGGCGGTTTCCTGGTTACCTTTCTATCATGACATGGGGCTGGTGGGGCTTATCCTGGCACCCTTGGCCAGCCAGGTATCAGTGGATTTCTTAAGCCCCAAAGATTTTATTATGCGTCCCGGCCTGTGGCTGAAGTTGATTTCCGAGCATCGGGCCACCATTTCCTTCGCCCCACCTTTTGGTTATGAGCTGGCGGTCTTGCGTCTCAAAGAAGAAGACCTTGAAGGGCTTGACCTTTCCTGCTGGCGGGTCGCCGGGGTAGGGGCGGAGATGATAAGGGACTCTATCCTTAAGAATTTTGCCGACAAATTTGCCCGCTGTGGTTTTGACCCCAAGGCCTTTCTGCCCTCATACGGGATGGCGGAATGCACCCTGGCCGTCTCTTTTACCCCGCTGGGGGAAGGGATAAAGGTGGACCTGGTGGACCGGGAGATACTGGCCAGAGAGGGGAGGGTGGCCTTCTGTCCTTCTAATTCCCCTCAGGCCAAGGCTTTGGTCCGCTGCGGGCGACCTTTGCCGGGTTTGACGGTGGAAATTCGGGACGAGGCAGGACGTCCGCTGCCGGAAGGAAGGGTTGGGCTCCTTTACGTGCGCGGGGAAAGCGTAATGGCGGGTTATTTGGGGGACGAAGAGGCCACCAGGGAGGTCTTAAAAGACGGCTGGTTAAATACCGGGGACCTGGCCTATCTCCACGAAGGCGAACTGGTAATAACTGGCCGGGCCAAAGACCTGATCATCGTCCACGGAAAAAACGTTTGGCCCCAGGATCTTGAGCTGGTGGCGGAAAGATTT
>DROK01000293.1 GCA_011321895.1 Thermodesulfatator atlanticus | reverse complement strand
GAGAAAAGGAGCCACTTTTTGCCTTAATTAGAGAAGAAGGGGTAAAAAGAGAGCTCCCTCTGATCGTTTACACTATCAAGGCCTTTGCTGAAGGAGAAGTAAAACTGGAAGGAAAGCAGCTTTATGATGCCCGAGGGAAGCCCCTTCCCGGCCCTTATGACCTTACCGAACGCATTGAAAAACATTTAGCGACCGGCAAGTGGTAGATGCTAAAAGGGCACGGTGGCGAAATATATGCTTGGGCCCGGGAGTTGGGGTTAGACCCCTGGGAGATAAAAGACCATAGCAGCAATCTCTCTCCGCTTCCCCCGCCTGAAGGCCTTTACGAATTGCTGAAAAATTCTTTGCCGGAGATAGAGAACCTCCCTGAAGTGGACAGTCTTTCTCTGAGAGAGCGCTTTGCCCAAGAATACCCCCACCTTTTTCCCGAAGAAATTTTGCCTTCTTCCGGAACCACGGAGTGGATATTTGCCCTCCCCCGGGTCCTTGAGCCCCAAAGAGTTCTCATCCTAGGCCCCACATATAGCGACTACGCCGACGCCGCCAAGACCTCTAAAGTACCTGTTTTCTTCTTTATGGCCCGAGAGGAAGAAGATTTTAGACCACCTCTTGAAGAACTTGCCCAAAATCTCAAGGAAGATGACCTGGTCTTTATCTGTAATCCCAACAACCCCACGGGAAGTTTCATCTCGCCAGAAAAAATCTCGGCCCTGGCCCGCGAAAACCCCAAAAGTTATTTCGTAATAGACGAATCCTACGCCGATTTTTTGCCAGGAAAAACTTCCCTTCTTGATCTCGGCGAACGTCTTCCCAACGTCGTAATCCTTCGTTCCTTCTCGAAGATCTTTAAAATTCCGGGGCTAAGGCTGGGTCTGGCGGTGGCTGGGGAGAGGTTTGTCCGTCCCCTTTGGCGTCATTATCTCCCCTGGTCGGTGAATAGGCTGGCTCAGATTGCCGGTCCTTGGCTCTTAGACCAAAAGGAACACGTCAAAAAGGTTCAAAATTTCGTCCAAGAAGAAAGAAAGCTGATTTTCGAGGGACTAAAAAATGTGGAAGGGCTCAAAATCTTTAAAGGCCAGGTTCATTTCTTTTTGGTCAAACTTTCAAGGAAGAAAAGCCACGAAGTCTGGAGAGAACTGCTGTTAAAATATCGGATCCTGGTGAGAAACGCCTCAAACTTTGAGGGCTTAAACGAATATTATCTACGTTTCTCTTTGCGAACAAAAGAGGAAAACCAAGCCCTCCTTAAGGCCCTAAAAGAGGTGATCCAGTGAAAGCTATAAAAGTCTTCCCCATCCCGTCTCCCGTAGAAACAGAAGGGCTGGTGGTTTTGGTAGATATCTTACGGGCCACTTCCACCATCGTAGCCGCGTTGGCGGAAGAGGCCACCCTCGTAAAACCCGTGGCCTCAGTGGATGAAGCCTTGCTCTATAAAGAAAAGGGATTTTTGGTAGCCGGAGAGAGAGGAGGCCTCCCGCCGGAAGGTTTTGATCTCGGAAACAGTCCACGTGAGGCCTACCGTATGGTCAGGGCCAAAGTGGTCTTGACCACCACTAATGGCACCAGGGCCCTAGGGTTTGTAAAAAGGGCCAAGGCGGTTTGTGCCGGAAGTTTTCTTAATATCTCAGCCGTAAGCAAATTTGCCCAGCGTTTCGATGAGGTCTTGATCCTGTGTGCTGGCACTGAAGGGGAACTTGCCTTGGAGGATTTTCTTTTCGCGGGTAAATTGGCTCTCAAGCTTGAAAGCTATACCTCTGCCAACGACGCCGCCATAGTAGCCAGAAAGTATGCTGATAACGTCAAGGAGGTTTCCCGAGAAATCTTTTCCTCTCATCACGCCCGCAATTTGATACGCTTAGGGTTTAAAGAAGACGTAAGCTTTTGTACCCAAGAAGATCTTTACCAGGTAGTACCCATACTCACTCAGGAAGGCTTTGTAGCTTTAAAGGGAGTAGAAGATGAAACTTAAATACTTAGTTCTGATTTTAGGTCTCTTATTCTCTTCCGAAAGCCTCGCATACACTCCCAAAATGCATTATTTCCGTCTAAAGCACAAAAGATCCCTCCATGTATGGTACAGAAGGGATCTCACTTTCTTAGATCTAAGAACTCAACTCGTCCAAACCCTTAGAGAGATCAGGATACATCTCGCCAGAGCCGAAGCTGAAGGCTTAAGTCCTAGTGAAAAAAGCACCTTAAAGGGGCTTGAGAGCGCTTTAGAAAAGGAAATGTTAAAGGCTCAGGAAAACTTAAAAAAACTAACCCAAAAATTAAACGCCGAAATTGAAAAAGAAAAACCTTCAATTGACCGTTACCAGGAAATTGTAAGAAAAATCCAGGACGTATGGGAAAATTTACTCCTGAAAAACTTTGAAATTCGGCAAAAAGTAAAAGAAATTTTAAGATCGGACTAGGCTGAAGCAGCTTTAGCGGGAGAATAGGGAGCTTAAGCAAGCAAACGAGATGTTACGTAAGGCAGCGGTTTAGGAAGGCAGCCTGAGACTCACCAAAACAGGCCTTTGAAAAACCCGGGGCGATTCAAATTTATTGTTTGTCTACATGGCAGGCGATACAGATAGATTTGTCTGTTCTCAAGCGCAACCTCTCCGGCTTACCTGCTCCCTTAGAAGCTGCCGGCACTTTTAAGACTCCTGGCTGATGAGGATTATGGCAAGTAGCACAGATAATTTTTCCATTATAAAGGGGTAATTCTATACCAATTCTTTTAACACTGGTCTTAATTGCTTGAAGAATCTTTCCTGAGGGACGCCTCAAATGATTTACCCCGGCAGGGTGACCTTTATCCATACCTGGATGGCAAATAAGACAGATTTTATTGGGATTATCAACCACAAATCTTACTCTTTTGCTTCCCATTTCTTGAACATCTGGCACAGAAGAATGACAAAATAAGCAGGCTTTTTTGTTTATTTTTCCGTTAACAATTTGATCTTTATGGGGATTTAAACGCCGATAATAATCTATCCTGTGACAGAGCAAACAAAATTCTTCTCTTTTTAGGTTGGGCACTCGCAGAAAATTGATATTGCTTTTTTCTCGGGATATTTTTTGTCCCGGATAACATATTTGAAGAGAAGCAACGTGACACGTCTCACAAGTCAATTTTCCGTCCTGCAAAGGGAAATCAGGCGGAATATGAACGTATGGGGAAGGTTTAACTCCTACCGGATGAATATCCGCTTTGGCGAATTTGTTGTCATGGCATCTCTGACATACTTTATTGATGTCTGGAAACAGGAGATATTTTTTCCCTTTTTCTGGTCTTTTTTGGTGACAAGCCAGACAGAAAACCCCTGTCCAATGGGGATTAATACTCCGCGAACGGGAAGCTGCGGCCAAATAATCTAATCTTAATAGAAATCTTTGCGCAGGAGGACCTTGCGGGTCAAAAACACCGTGGACGTTATGGCAATCAGAACAGATAAGACGAGAACGATATATCCCCAGAGATTTGCGCATTTTTGCCACTTCTGGGTCTTTAAAAGGATTAAACTCCGTAACGCAGCGCTTAAAATCAGCCGGATAAGTAGAGGCTGCGTTGTGGCAGGGTTCACACGCGTGTCTTCCCAAGAAGTTTCTTATCTTGCGTGATTCGACCGCCTTTTCAGGGGGAGCCATGTGACAATACACACATTTTCTCCTTTTGACGTGGGGATTGTGGGTATCAAGGCCATCGTAAAAATGGCAAAACAAACAGAGGTTAGAAAGGGGACCTTCTGTATCCCCGCTCTCCCCCCGAAGAAGAAAGGGTTTCTTTTGTATTACGTCTTCTGGATGAATATAGTGACAAGTAATACAAACGACCCTTTTTCCTTCATCAAAAGGCAAAATACTAACCACCGGCCCGCGCATTTGGGGCAATAAAGGAACTTCGGTGGGATGAAGATTACTTTCAGGGTGACAGGGAAGACAAAGTTTAGGACTTTTGGTCTTTAATGCGGGTTTTCCCTGGAGATAATGACAGGTGGAACAGGGGATATCTTGGTGAGCAGGGGAAAGGATTTTGGCTTCGACCCCACCAGCAATCAGGACCCAAAATATTAACAAGCCCAGAAATAAAACCACCAGCCCGCTCCTACTCGGCTCGCCCTTTTAATTTTTGAATACTACAAAAAACGCAGGTTTGTCAAAGAAATTTTCGATTATGAGGAAGAAAAAAGCAAATTTTAAGGAAAAATTTAGTTAAATTTATGATTGCGAAAAAATTTAAGCTCAGCGGGAGTGTCTTGAGAACATCCTAAAAAAACAAAAAGGCCCGGTTGGGGTTGCCAACCGGGCCTTCAAGCTCTAACCCGGGCACCGACCTACTCTCCCACCGGGGTAACCCGGCAGTACCATCGGCCCTGGAGGGCTTAACGACCGTGTTCGGAATGGGTACGGGTGTG
>DROK01000292.1 GCA_011321895.1 Thermodesulfatator atlanticus | reverse complement strand
TTAAAAACTGTTTTTTTAGGGGGCCCTCTCCCTCATATTCCTTGACCAAGTTTCCTTCTTCGTCCCAAATATCAATGTACCAGTTAGAGAGAGGAACCGGATGGTCTTTTAAGGCCAGTTTGAGTTCGATCTGTTCACCAATCCTTTGGGCTTCAAGGTCAACTTGCGGAGGGTCTTTAACCACCAGAAACTCTTGTTTCGCGACCGTTTTATTACCCGCTTTATCCCAGATGAATAGTTTGAGTTGATAGCGTCCAACCGGCACCTTGTGCCCTGAGGCGTCGGTGCCACGCCAGTTAAAAGATTCCGGCAGCGAACCCGGTTCTTCTATGTTTAAGACTTCGTTTTCGTGTTCGCCCGTGATGACCATCCGCCAGCGTGTTATGGGCTCACTCTTCTCAAGTACCGGCACGATGGTCACGTAACGACGGAAGGCGATGGTTTCCCCTATCCTTTCACCGTGCCTTATTTTGAGCTTCAATTTAGGCGGCGTGTTGTCTACTATAAAAGAAGAGAGGAAAAGCTTCTTTTTCTGATTCCAAGGGGGGCCCCATTGAAGGACGAGGTTTACCGGATAACGCCCTTCTTCTTGGGGAGCCTTCCACACCCCCAGGTACAGCGCTCGCTGGCGGTCTTCAACAGCCCTTACGCGTTTTTCTCCGGGTAAGACAAAAAATACTTCCTCTGGTTTGGGGCCTGAAAAATTCAGTTTTACCGCACATTCCACCAAATGGTTGGACCTTACATAACGGGGACGCACAAAAACATCGGCGATTTCCACTGCCGGTGGATAAACCTTTAGTTCCTGGAGCTCTTCGGGAAGGTCTTCCAAGAGTTGCTTTATTACTTCCGCTACTATTTGTTCGTAAGTATATTTCTTGAGTTCCAAAAAAGAGATCTTTTCTGCACTGGACTGGGCTAAGGTCCTACCCCATAAAAGCTTATAATCGGTGGCACGTACCAGACGTAAGGCAACCCCAAAAAGGCCCTTCTCCGGATCCTTTTCTGTAACCGTACCTAAAAGGATAAGTTCTGCCCCTAACTCACGGTAAACCTTCAAAGCGGTCAGCCTTTCCACCCACCCCGTCCACCTCAGGCGGTTATTAACCAAAAAGGTGAGAACCCTATCCAGAGGAACAACTTCTATCCCTTCTTTTTCCAGTTCTTGAATTACCAGCCTGGTGGTCTCCAAATCAATGCCATTTATGTCCTTAGAAATGTCTTCAAAAGGAAATACCGCTATCTGGGCCCTCAGAGAAACCACGGCTCCCAGGAAAAGGATTACGGTAAATAAAAATAAGCGTTTCATATCTGCCCCCTATTTGAGGGTTTCCAGGAGCCGCCTAACCAATTCGAAAGTGAGCTGGGTAGGATCTTTGGGACGGAGACCCAGAAGGCGCCCGAGCGTACTATAACCACTTATATTTCCGCTGGCCTGCCAGATAACCTCCCCGGTTGCCCCGTCTATCAGTCTCAAAGTTACGGCAATAATGGGATAGCTGTAGGTCCCCTCCCGGGCAATCTCGTAAGTGTCTACCGAACCGGTAATGAGTCCTTGGCTCCCCAATTTTTTGGCCAAACGCCGTAAGGCCGCTTTATCAAGTAATATTTTATCACTCAAAGCCTCTTCTTCTAACACCATATCTACCAGCGCCTTGTCCACCACGTCGAAAAGCCCCAGGGCCAAAATCTCTGTCATAACAATGTTTCGAACCCTTTCCGCCGCGAAACTTTCTTGGGAATTATTTTCAAATTTAAGTACGGCTACTTTTCTGATATAATGTGGATCAACTCCCTCTCTTAAAAAATAATCTATTTTTTGCTTGGGAGCACATCCTGAAATAACCAAAAAGCTAAGAAATAAAATTATGACAATCCTGCCTTTTGCTTGCATCTTATCCCCCTTAAAAGGTAAGAGATAAACTAAACAATATACTCCATTCTTTTTCTCCCTGGGTTTTTTGCCAGGAATAATTATTTCTGAAAAATAGATAACGGCTGATCGACCAAGAAAGACTTCCCGAAAAACGGTCACTGTTTTGGCCTTTCGCCCTTGTGCCACTGTAAGTAAAATTTGTTTGAATTTTAGGGTTTATATTTACCCACAAGGAATAATCAGAATTTAAAGTGGTTTTCTGGTTACTACCCCATTTTACGGCCTCCGTTCCCCTGATGAGAAAAACCTCAGACGGTCTCCACGTGACGTTTATATTAACAAACTGATCTGTATTAGTATTGGTAATCTGACCTTTATTTTTAGAATAAGAATAATCATATATACCGTTTACCGTTAATGAAGGCCTTAACTGAGCAGTTATATTGATATGTGTACTAATACTATCAATTGTTGCTTTTTGATCATAGTTTTTCGTATGTCCATAATTAATATCCCACCTTAGTTCCAGATCAGGATAAATTTCGGCGGTGATACTGTATATTATATTATCTATCTCCGAAATTTTCTTTCCTCCTTCTTTGTTTAAAGAATGTGTAAAAGTTGTATTACTTGTTAAGGTATCTAGAATCTCAGAAAAGATATTTACAGAAATATTGTAATTTTTTTTGGTTTTCTGGCCCTGGATTTTATCAGCATTCATGGTCAAATTTAAAGAAGTTTGCAATAATTTATTTATCCACCAGTAACCTGAAAGGCTATGATTTTTTGTCCAACTATTTTTACCGGGGTCTGGCAAATTCTTATTGTAAGAGAAATTATAGGCTATATTTTTCTTTTCATCAAAGGAATAAAGCAAAGAGATATCAGACCTTAAAGTAGTACTATCAAAAGAATAAGAGGTTACACCAATAGGTAAATAACGATAAACCCGAACCAAAGGAGAAACAAGTTCATCGCTTCCCGAGATTACTGTAAATTTTACGTATTTTTTTCCCGATAAAGATGATGAAAACTCATAAGGTAAAGAGATATTTTCAGCTATTAAATTCCAAGTCACCCCGTCGTTACTCCATTCTATCTTCCATTTTACATTATTATCTATTTCTTCTAACGTGTTGGCATTTTTGTAAAAAACAACCAAATCTATGATTTGTCCTTCGATATCTATTATAAAATAATCGTTAGTTTTTATTTCATTGTTATCTTGCAAGTGCCAATCTATTATGACATTTAGAAGTATCTTTCCTCGAGTTAATTTTTGACTTGTCCTCCAATCTGTTTTCATATAGTTTATTTGTTGAGAAAAAGAATAAGTCAATTTTCTCCAAGAACTATTTATTTTACCTTTTAAAAAATAGGTATCCGTGTCGGTTTTACTCTTTTCAACTTTATCTTTGCTGGAAGTGCCACGATAGTCTCCAAAAATAGAAAAGACATTCCAATCTTTGGAAACAGAGGCTCCCCAATGTTTAGAATCAGAGTTTATTCTTTTGGGATCTTGATCATCTTCCTGGGAAGATTCTCCGTAATAGAGCCGCCAATTATAATTCCGGTACTGGGTGGTAAGGTTGGCGTCCCAGGAGCGGGAAGATATATCTGCGCCTTCCGAACGCCTATTTTCCGAAGCGGTAGCACTTAAATTAAAGGTAAACCAATCGTTTATTAAGTTTGCGTAAAAAACCGGCGTGTAAAGCTCCCGCCAGCGTCCACCTTGGTCCTGCCGGGTGTAGCGCAGGGAAAAACCAGTGGAAAGGGCGCTGGTAACCCAGGAGCTCAATATCAGCGCGTAATTTTGGCTCAAACGGGCCTTGTCCTCAGAGGTATCAAAATATTGCCATTTGGCGGCGAAATTAACGGCCATAACCCTGGACAGTCCAAATAAAACCGAGAAAAAAACCCCCAAAAAGGCAATAGAAATCCAAGGCCTTAACATGGTTTGTTTTATTAGCCCCGGTGAATAATAATTTCAAGAAAATTTTCTTTGGTAAATACTCTATTTTTTAAGTTTTCTGGCCGACAAAAGGGGTTTTCTTGTTTTTTTGGCAGAGATCAAAAAAATTGAAAAAATTGATTTAAAAAAGAAAAAAAGATAACGAAGATAAAAAAGGGCCAAAAATGGGAAGAATTAAGATTTAAGGCCGATTAGGGCGATTCTTTTTTTTAGGAAACTGAGTTAATAAAGACAAAGTTCCGTTTATGGCTTGAAACAAAAAGAAAAAATGTTAATTTCAAAAAAGGGGGGAAATTCGAAAAAATCAAAAAGGAGGTTAGTTATGAGGGTTTTATTATCTTTTTGCCTGGCTTTTTGGTTGGTATTAATGATGTTCCCCGACAGCTGGGCCAGGGTTCAAGGGCCATGTGTTGATTGTCATACGATGCATAACTCGCAAAACGGTAGCGCCGTGGTTACGAACGGTCCTTTTCGGGCCCTAACCAGAGGGGATTGCGTGGGGTGTCATACGGGTACCAATACCGGCTCAAATAACATTCCTTATATCCTGAGTGATACGGAACCCACCTATGGAGACGTTGGTATTTCTGGTAATACCCTGGCGGGGGGTAATTTTTATTGGGTAGCTGACAGCGGCGGTAACGACGACACGAAGGGACATAACGTAGTCTACCTGGCGGCCCAAGACGCCAATATCGGCTATACCCCTCCTGGCTGGGATAACGCGAATTTTACGGCCAACGGTGCGGTAGCTGGCGGGGAGGCCTCCTGGTCCAAGCAACTTACCTGTGCCGGTAAATATGGTTGTCACGGAACCCACACTGACGAAGATGATTTCCGTTCTATCTCTGGGGCACACCACGCTGACGATTCTACCATTGACGGAAGCACCGTGGGTAAGAGCTTCCGTTTCCTTTACGGCATCATCGGGATCGAAGACAGTGACTGGGAATATCAACCCACCGCGACGGCGCACAACCAGTACTATGCTATTGACCGGGCAGACGGGATGAATGATAACCCTGCCAACGCTGACCCCAAGAGCATAAACTACCTCTGTGCCGAGTGCCACGGGAAGTTCCACAGCGGAGTGGGTGATACCGAGGGAGCCGATGACGAAGGCAGCACCGTAGGCTCTCCCTGGATCAGACACCCCTCTGATTTCGATATGAATAACGTCAAGACCAAAGAATATGGTGCTTATCCCGGGCCTTTTGGTACCGGAAACGCCTATTGGCCGGGTGCCCCGGTGGGAGCCAACGACCTTACCGCCGGTGTACGGAGCCAGGTACTCCAGGCTGACGGAGACGCCATCGTCCTCTGCATTTCCTGTCACCGCGCCCACGGTTCTCCCAACGCTGACCTCCTGCGCTGGGATTACAACCAGTGTCAGGCCTCAAGCGGTAATGCCGGAAACTGTGGCTGTTACGCCTGTCATACCTCTAAGTATTAATATCTGATAAATTCGAGGGGGGCTTTAAGCCCCCCTCTTTAGTTGGGGGATGGAGGAGAAGTTATGGCTAAGAAGCTACTGAGTCTGGTCTTCATTTTAGTCGTATCTATGATGGGTAGCCGCGTTTGGGCCCGGGTAACTGGTTTGTGTTCCAATTGCCATACCATGCACAATTCTCAAAACGGTCAACCGGTAGACGAAAACGGGCCCCGTATTTATCTCTTAGACCCGGTTTCTACTTTTACCGACGCCTGTGTGGCCTGCCATTCGGCTGAAGACTCAACCACTATCGTGGTGGAGGGATCAACCAGGATCCCCATCGTTCTTAACCTTCAAGAGCCCACCTACCCTTCTGACGGTAGCTCTTCCGGGACGCTGGCGGGCGGAAATTTCTACTGGCTTTACGCCAACGCCGGAGTCGGAGGGGAGAACCAGAGTGTTTACGGGCACAATGTTTTAGCCATTGACGGGGTCCCGGCGGACGAAAATCTGAGCCAGGCCCCGGGTAAGCCTGATATGGCTTCTGGGCCTAATTGTGCGAGGTGTCACGACCGGATTGAGCGGTGTGAAAGCTGCCACACCCCGGCCCACCACGCTGATGATAGCGGGCCG
>DROK01000291.1 GCA_011321895.1 Thermodesulfatator atlanticus | reverse complement strand
TCGGGGGGCCTGTTTTGGGATACCAGGGGTTGATGCGGGAAATTTCTAAGCTCTCGGTAGAAAAAAGGGGCCTTTCCGGACTCTGGGCCCGCATTAAAGGTGAGGGCACGGTAAAAGTGGAAGGAATTTTGCCCTGCGTGGTTTTACAGGGCCTCCTTTCTTCGGCCAGCGGTCAGGCCGGGGTCATGGTCCGGGGAGTGCCAGGCGAGCTAGCAGGCCGTTTCTACGCCCGCATCAAGATGCGCCAGGGTTCCTTGGCCAGTTTAGTGGATGAAAGGCCCCAGGTAATCCTGGGCTGGCGTTTGGCCAAAAATTTAGGGGTTTCTCCCGGAGAAAAGGTCAGATTTATCCTCCCCGGGGGGCGGGCTACCCCCTTCGGCATGCTTCCCAAAATACGCACCCTTCAGGTGGTAGGGGTTTTTGAGACCGGGCTTTACGAATTTGACGCCACCCTGGCCTTTATACCCCTTGGCCTGGCCCAGCAACTGGCAGGGATGAAAGATGAAGTCTCCCATCTTGAGGTCAAGATTACGGACCCCTTTTATGCCGGGGAATTCGCCAAGCTCCTGGCCCAGAAACTGGGTTTCCCCTACTGGGTAATTGATTGGCGGCGTATGAACGCCAGCCTTTTTTCGGCCTTAAAGCTGGAGAAGGCGGCCATGTTCGTCATCCTGACCTTGATCGTGGTGGTGGCGGCCTTTAACATCGTGGCCGCCCTTATCATGCTGGTGGGAGAGAAGAGGGAGGACATCGCCATCCTCAAGTCCATGGGGGCTTCAGACGCCTCCATTTTGCGTATCTTTATGCTTACGGGCTTTTTGCTCGGGGCTTCGGGCATGACGCTGGGTACCCTGGGCGGGCTTTTCCTCTGTTTCCTCATCGCCCGTTACCCCATCATAAAACTTCCAAGCGACGTCTATTACGTGGACCGTTTGCCGGTTCTGGTCCAGGGTTTTGATGTCTTGACCATCGCGCTGGCCGCCCTTGTCTTGGCCCTGTTGGCCACGGTTTACCCGGCCAAACAGGCCGCCAAACTCCCTCCAGCCGAGGTCCTGCGCTATGGCTAGGTGGGCCCTTGAGGCCGTGGACCTTTACAAAGCGTACGGTGAAGGGCCCAGGCGGGTTGAGATCCTAAAGGGCGCCTCCCTTAAGGTGGCGGTGGGAGAAAAGGTGGCCATCGTTGGAGCTTCCGGGGTGGGTAAGACCACCCTTTTGCACATCCTGGGTACTTTGGACCGCCCCACCGCCGGCAAGGTGTATCATTTCGGAAAAGACGTATTTTCCTTATCAGAACGGGAGCTTTCCCGTTTCCGCAACGAAAGGCTGGGCTTTGTCTTTCAGTTTCACCATTTACTTCCCGAATTTAACGCCCTGGAAAACGTCATGTTGCCGGCCTTAATCGGGGGAAGGCCTTTGGCTGAGGCCCGGGCCAGGGCGGAAGAGGTGTTAAAACAGGTGGGTCTTGGGGCAAGACTCTTTCACCGGATCGGGGAGTTGTCAGGGGGGGAAAGACAACGGGTGGCCATCGCCCGGGCCCTGGTGATGAACCCTCCGGTGATACTGGCTGATGAACCCACGGGGAACCTTGACGTCACCACCGCCCGGGGGGTGCTTGATCTCCTTTTGCACATTAACCAAACTTATGCTACCACCATGGTGATCGTGACGCATAACCTGGAAATAGCGGTAAGAATGGACAGAGTTTTGAGCCTGAGTGAGGGGCAGATTGTTGAGCTTCCCAAGGACCAACCTTGGCCATGGGCGTTAAAAGAGCGATAGTTTTCACCGTGGCCCTGGTCTGGGGCCTTTTTTTCTGCCTAAAGCCGGTTTCCTGGGCGGCCTTCTCCCGGCAGGCCCCGGTCCTTTTGCTTCCGTTAGAGATCTACGCGGCCCCCTGGGAAAAGGAGGCCCTGGCGGATCTTGATACAGGCCTGGCCTATTACCTCCAAAAAGAAGGGCTAAGGGTCCTTCCCCGGGCCAAGGTGAGGGAAATTTTGGGTAAGCTTCCTCAGAAGATAAGCGAGGAGGAGGCCCGCAAACTCTGTGAGCGATTGGGGCTTAAGGCCGTGGTTTGGGGCTCAGCCACGGTCTTTGCCGGCCAGATCAGTCTTGACCTTAAGGTCAGGGATTGTGCCGGGGCTTATACCAAACGGCTTTACGTGGCCGGCGACATCTCGACCCTGGAGGCTCTTAAGGAAAAGGCCGGCAAGCGCCTGGCCAGAGCTGTCCTTTCCCGAGAGATCGTCGCCGAGGTGAGGATAAAAGGAAACGTCCGCATGGACGAGGAGGCCATCTTGGCCGTGGTCTCCCTAAAACCCGGGGATCCTTTTGATCCCCAGAAACTGCGTCAGGATCTCAAGGAGATCTTCAAGCTCGGTTATTTTGACGACGTGCGGGCTGATCTGGAAGAAACCCCCGAAGGCCTGCGCGTTACCTATATCGTTCGGGAAAAACCCGTAGTAAAACGCATCGTCTACGAAGGCAACAAGGCCATCAAGGAAAGCGACCTTCAAAAAATTACCGAACTCAAGCCCTATACCATCCTCAACCTCAACAAGATCAACGAGGCCGCCGAAAAAATTGAACTCCTTTACCGGGAACGGGGGTTTTACGACGTCAAGGTCGAGCCCCTGGTAAAGATGTTAAACCCCCGGGAAGTAAAGGTGATTTTCAAGATCAAGGAAGGTAAAAAGGCCTATATCAAAAAGATTTCTTTTGAGGGTAACCGGGCCTTTTCAGACAAGGAGCTGAAAAAACTCCTGGAAATCAGCGAAAAGAGCCCGCTTTCCTGGGTCAAAAAGATCAAGACTTACGTTACCGGTGGTGGGGTTGAACCCGGGGTGTACAGCTACGGGGGGCTTTACCGGAGTCTGGGCAAAATCGTGACCTTTTACCAGAACCAGGGCTATATGGACGTCCGGGTAGGGGAACCCCGTATCGAGCGAAAAGGAGAGATGATCTACATCACCATCCCCATTGAAGAAGGCCCCCGTTACCGGGTGGGCAAGGTGGATGTCGTTCAAGACCTCTTTAAGGACAAGAACTTTATCCTGAAAAAGCTTGAGCTTCCGAAGAAGAAGTTTTTTGACCGCGAGGCCTTAAGGCGTGACCTCATGAAAATAACCGATCTTTTCGCAGACAAGGGTTACGCTTACGCCAAAGTGGAGCCCGAGATCAAAAAGGACCCCAAGGCCCACGTGGTAGACGTTATTTTTAAAGTGGATAAAGGGCCGCTGGTTTACGTGAACCGTATCGAAATCACGGGCAACACCCGCACCAGGGACAAGGTGATTCGCCGGGAGCTGCTCATCGTGGAGCAAAGGCCCTTTAGCGCCACCAGGCTCAAGAAAAGCGAAGGGCGCCTGCGGCGTCTGGGTTATTTTGACGACGTTAGCATTTCTACGGAAAAGGGCGTCAAAGAAGACCAGATGGACGTTCACGTCAAAGTGAAAGAAAGGCCCACCGGGACCTTTAGTATCGGTGCGGGTTATAGTTCCGTGGATAAAGTAATTCTCATGGGGGAGATTTCTCAGCGCAACCTCTTGGGGAAGGGACAGACCCTTTCTTTTCAGGGGCTTTTTGGGGCCCGGACTACCCGCTACTCCCTTTCTTTTACCGAGCCATATTTCAGGGACAGTCGGCTTTCGCTAGGCCTTAACGTCTACGACTGGGAAAGGGAATACGACGACTACACCCGGGACAGCCAGGGGTTCGGGGTGCGCTTTGGTTACCTTCTAACCCCCAATACCAGGGTCTTCTTCGGTTACCGCTACGATGATTCCGACCTTACCGACTACTACTATTACGCTTCGGCCATCATCCGCGAATCGGCCGACATCCATATCACCAGTGCGGTGGAGCTGGGTTTGGTGCGGGATACCAGAAATCACTTTTTTGACCCTACTAGGGGGACGGTCCTTAACGTCACTTACGAGCACGCCGGAGGCTTTCTCGGGGGGGACAGCGCTTTTGAGAAGATAACCGCTACGGGAAGCGTCTATTTCCCTACTCTCTGGGAAATTACGGGGCACATAAGGGTAGGCGTGGGCTACGTAACCGAAGGGGAGGGAGGGAAGCTTCCGGTATACGAAAAGTTTTATCTCGGAGGGATAGATTCGGTCAGGGGTTACCGTTACGGCGACATCAGTCCCAAGGATCCAGAAACAGGGGAAAGGATCGGGGGCGAGCGGATGGCCTTCGTGCAAACCGAGGCCATCTTCCCCCTGGTCAAGAGCATGGGGCTTAAAGGGGTGGTCTTTTTTGACATGGGTAACGTCTGGGGAGAAGACGTGGGTTACCGTTTTTCGGACGTACGCAAATCAGTGGGGCTGGGGATCAGGTGGCTTTCGCCCATGGGGCCCCTGCGTATCGAATGGGGTTACAATATCGACGCCCAGGAAGACGAGGACAAGAGCAACTGGAACTTCCGTATAGGTGGCCAATTTTAATTTTCTTGAGGCTTGAACCCGCAGGGAGACGGTTTTCCCGCTTTTTTCCGGGAGATTCCGCAAGAGGGTTGCTCACACAACTTCTTGACACTGGAAATCGAATTGCGCTAGCCTCTTTTTGCAGGACGCTTTCCGGGGCAATTAAATGGTGAGGAGGGCCTATGGAGACCGCCAAAATTCGCAATCTGGTATTTCTTTCCCAGAGCGGGGCTGGGAAGACCTCTCTGGCCGA
>DROK01000290.1 GCA_011321895.1 Thermodesulfatator atlanticus | reverse complement strand
GGTGGCGAAGATGCGAGCCACTTTGCGAATAAGGTCGGGGGTAATATTTCCGCCGCAGATTTGGGCAGCTCTCTCGGGAGTATAAGCCGCCAGGAACTTTTTGTATTCTTCAAAATTCACTTCCTTTTTCTGCTTGCCTACCCGGAAAGTGCAGTAGTTGCTGATAAAGTCTTCGTTATAAAGCTTTTCTTCTACGATCACGTAAGCCATGGCGTTAAGAAGGGCAAGGTCTGTGCCGGGTTTGAACTGAAGATGGATATCGGCGATACGGGAGGTAGGAGAGACCCGCGGGTCGGCGTTAATTACGGTTACCTCCCGGGGATTGTCCAGTTTGCGGCGCATCACCCGCCGGAAAAGCACCGGGTGGGCTTCGGCCATATTGCTGCCGATGATAAAGATACAATAGGCCTTTTCGATATCGGCGTAAGACCCGATGGGTTCGTCGGCCCCGAAGGAGGTAATATAGCCTCCCACGGCGCTTGCCATACAAAGCCTGGGGTTACCTTCGACGTTGTTGGTCCTGAGCCCGGCCCGCATCACCTTCTGAAAGATATAGGTTTCCTCAGTAAGGGCCTGGCCAGACCCGTAATAGGCTACGGAGTTGGGGCCGTATTTTTGGACCGCCTCGGCGAACTTTTCCGCCGCGATATCTAGGGCCTCTTCCCAGGAAATTTCCCGGAACTTTTCCTTTTTGGAGGCCCGGTAAAGGGGCTTTTTGAGGCGGTCCGGGTGGGTCATGAGCTGATAAAAGAGCATACCCTTCATGCAAAGGAAACCAAAATTGGTCCGCGATTGAGAAACCCCCCTTATGGCTACGGGCCGGCCGTCTTTGAGACCAAGCTCTACCCTGCAGCCAACCCCGCAGAAGCGGCAGGTCCCCCTTACCCATTTATCCGCATCAGCCGCTCGGGCCTCTTTCTCCAATTTAAAAGGGAGATTAATGCCAGCTAAAGAAGCCGCGGTAAGGGCCGCGGTACGTTTCAAAAATTCTCGCCTGGTAAGGGCCATGGGACACCTCCTTACTTATGTACGGAAAATTTGTGGGCCGGGTGACAGGCCACGCATTTTTTATCTTTAGGGGCGTGGGTTACTTCTTGGGCGTGACAGGGCATACACCGGGAAGACGAGGGCACCACCTCGAAATCCTCGTAAGTGCCGTGACATTGAAAACACTTGACGTTATCAAGCCCGTGGCGGGATTGATACCATTCCTGGTAGATTTCAGGGGTCACCTCCTGGTGGCATTGGGCACACGGAGTCAACTTTTCCTGCTCGGAAAGTTCAGGGTGAACCGCGGTTTTGGTCTCCTGGGCCACGGCTTGCTTCTCTGGGGCGGTGGCTGTCTGGGTGGTACCACAGGCCACCAGGGAAAACCCCAAAAGGACGGCGACGGATAAGGTCTTAAGCCTCACGGGACACCTCCTTTTAAAAGTTAAAGGGCCCGGTCTCCCGGGCCCTCAGGACAACCTGTTTAAAAGGTGATCACCGCCTCGACGTAGAAGAAGTCCATATCGTCGTCTTTGGTGAAGTTGTATTCGATTACGTCGTTACCCCATACGTGGCTGTAATAGAGGTTGAGGCCGAGCTTGACGCCGTTATAAGAGGCCAGATCTTTAATGAAGATAGAAAGATCCCACATGGTGGCCAGATCGTCATCGTTACCGGAAGGTTTCTTTACGTAACCAAATTGATCAGGCCTAGTAATACCGGAGCCCAGATACCAATAATCTTCTTCTTCGGTGAGCTGGAGGTAGTGAAGGTCACTTCTGACCAGGACTTTCTTATGGGGCTTAAGGATGACCTGACCGAAGACATACTGGGTATTCATCAGGTTGTAGAAGGGAGTGAAGGCGTAAATACGCAGGGTGGGGATCATCATGAAAAAGGTCTCATGGTCGTTGTCGTTGTATATTTGTCTGCTGTTTTTATAAAATCACTTATCACAGGCCTATTGCCTTTATGGCAATAACTTAATTTTTCCTTCACACTAGCGG
>DROK01000289.1 GCA_011321895.1 Thermodesulfatator atlanticus | reverse complement strand
TGATCCTGGAGGACATCCCTGCCCTGGCCCGGAGCCTCTGCTACCCTAATCTGGACCACGCCCTTCTTAAAAGTTTTGTGGAGACCAACGAAGACGCCTCCTTTCTCCGCCAAAAACTAAGTGATCTCGGCCTCATCGCTTTTGTGGCGGACGGAAGCGTTCTGCCCCGGGCCTCAGGAGTTGACCCGCGGCCCGCTAAAGAGGCCGTCCCCTTTGAGGCCCCGGCCTCTTTAGCCCTGGAGATCGAACTCCCCCACCAGGGTCGCGTAAGGGGTCTTGGTATCAAAAAAGGGGTTACCCTGATTACCGGGGGCGGTTTCCACGGTAAATCCACCCTGCTCAGGGCCTTAGAAGTCGGGGTTTACAACCACGTCCCCGGGGACGGAAGGGAACTGGTGGTAAGTGACGCTTCGGCCGTAAAAATCCGGGCCGAAGACGGACGCCAGGTAACCAGTGTAAATATCTCTCCCTTTATCACCCACCTTCCTTTCGGGAAGGACACCACCTCTTTTTCTACCCCGTGCGCTTCTGGTTCTACCAGCCAGGCGGCCAATATCATGGAAGCCCTGGAAATAGGGGCCCAAGTCCTCCTGATTGACGAAGATACTTCCGCCACCAACTTCATGATCCGGGACGCCCGGATGCAGGCCTTAATCGCCAAAGAAAAGGAGCCCATCACCCCTTATCTGGACCGCGTGCGGGAACTTTTTGAGCGTTTCGGGGTCTCAACGGTATTGGTAGTGGGTGGCTCAGGAGACTATCTCGAAGTGGCGGATACCGTAATCGCCATGGACCACTACCTCCCCAGGGACGTAACCCAAAAGGCCCGGGAAATAGTGGCCTCATTCCCTACCCAGCGCAAGGTGGAGGCCTCCAGGCCCTTCGTTTTGCCGGAGAGCCGAAAATTTAGCCCGGAGAGCTTTCCCCGGGATCGTAAAGGCCCCCGGGCCAAAGGACGGGAGACCATCCTTTGGGGGCGCGAGAAAATCGACCTCTCCGCCGTGGAACAAATTGTTTGTCCTGAGCAGACCAACGCCCTGGCCCGGGCCCTGGAAAGGCTGGCCACGGAGATCGGAAGAGGAGCCTCTTTGCGGGAAGCGGTGGAAAAGATCCAGTACCAGGTAGAAAGCGAGGGGCTCCTGAGCCTTTGCCGGCTCCCGAGGGGGGATCTGGCTGCCTTCCGGCCCCATGAATTAGCCGCCGCCTTGAACCGCTTACGAAGCCTCAAACCGAAAGATGCCTAAGAGACGAAAGAAAAATACCGTACTGACCCACTTCCACCTGACGGTCTTCTTCTTCCTGGCCGCCGCGGTGGCCCTGGGGCTGATCTTTCTTGGGGTTTACGCCTATCTCTCCCTGGGGCTCCCTGACATTTCCAAGCTCATTAATTATGAACCCCCGGCTGCTACGGAGGTCCTGGACCGCCACGGAGAAACCCTGGCTTACTGGTATAAAGAGAGGCGTTTTCCCGTCCCTATCTCCCAAATCCCGCCACACCTCATCCAGGCCTTCGTTTCTGCGGAAGACGCCCGGTTCTATGAGCACAAGGGGCTTGACTTTTGGGGTATTTTGCGCGCCGCTTTAAAGGATATCAAAGCCCGCCGCATCGTCCAGGGGGGCAGCACCATAACCCAGCAGGTAGCCCGTTCCCTCCTCCTCTCCCGGGAAAGGAGTTTTATCCGCAAGCTCAAGGAGGCCATCCTGGCCTGGGAAATAGACTCAGCCCTGACCAAAGACGAAATTCTGACCATTTACCTGAACCACATTTATCTCGGGGCCGGTGCCTACGGGGTGGAGGCGGCCGCCCGGACCTATTTCAACAAGCACGTGTGGGAACTGAACCTGCCGGAGGCGGCCCTGATTGCCGGCTTGACCCCGGCTCCCAGCCGTTACAACCCCTTCCGGCATCCTGAGCTGGCCCTCAAACGCCGTGCCTACGTGCTGCGTCGTATGGCAGAGGAGGGGTACATCAGCTGGGAAGAGGCCCAAAAGGCCGCCCGCAGCCCCCTCAAACTCAATCCTGGAGATTTTTCTCCCCGTCCTGAAGCCCTTTATTTCCTGGAAGAACTCAAAAAATTGCTCGAAAAACGTTTCGGGCCGGCCCTTTACACCGGAGGTTACACCGTATACACCACCCTTGACCTTACCTGGCAGGAGGAGGCGCAGAAGGCCCTCAACCAACAGGTCATCCAGATCGCCAAAAGACACCACACCCGCGAAATCCCGCAGGCTGCGGTGGTCTGTCTGGAAAACCGTACCGGGGCGGTCCGGGTCTTACTGGGAGGCCGCGATTTTAAGACCAGCCAGTTCAACCGGGCCGTCCAGGCCCGTCGTCAGCCTGGCTCTGCCCTCAAGCCCCTTATCTGGGCCCTGACCCTGGAAAAGGACCTCGCCACCGTGGCCAGTGAAGTGGTTGACGAGCCGGTGGTCCTTCCCGGGGCCAAGCCCTACACTTACTGGCAACCCCGCAATTTTGATAAGGATTATCTGGGCCCCATCAGTTTACGGACGGCCCTGGTGCATTCCCGCAACACCGTGGCCGTCAAGCTTGCCCGGGCGGTAGGCCTTCCGGACCTTTTGACCTTCTGTGCTGAGATGGGAATTAAAAGTCCCCTGGCCCCCAATTATTCGGTGGCGCTGGGAAGCTCGGGCCTCTCTCTCCTGGAACTCACCAGGGCCTATACGGTTTTTGCCAACCAGGGTCTTTTTCAGAAGGAATCTTACGTGGAAAGTATCTTTGACCGCCACGGCAACCCTGTCTCCCTCGCCTTCGGGGTAGAAAAACCCGTCCTCTCCCCGGAGACGGCCTACCAGATGGTCTTTTTGTTGAAAGAGGTGGTCCGTACCGGTACCGGCCGGTGCGCCAAGGCCCTGAAAGTTCCCGCTGGCGGAAAAACCGGCACCACGGACAATTACCATGACGCCTGGTTTATCGGTTTTACCAAAGAGGTGACCTGTGGGGTCTGGGTGGGGTACGACAATCTAAAGAGTCTGGGGCACCTGGAGACCGGAGGGCGGGCCGCCTGTCCCCTCTGGCTCAAGGTAATGCTCAGCCGTCCGGAAGATTATAGCGGCGGAGACTTTGAACCCCCGGCGGATATCACCTTTGTCAGGGTAAAAGACTATGATCCCCTTCGGGGAGAGGAAGACTTGTGGCTGCCCTTTGAGGAAAAAAACGTACCCGCCTTGAAAAACAAACTGCCGCGTAGCCGCTGGCCTAAATTTTTAAGAGAGCTTCTAAGGCCTCGGGGCTTTTGGTAGTTTCTCCCTTGCGCGGGATCTGGGAAAGGTCGTCTTTGACCCAGTAAAGAAGGTTAAACTTCTGTTTGAGCTCGTTTATCAATTCTTTGAATTTTTCCTCAGGCATGTCCGCCAGGCGTACGTATACCCTCCTCTTTTCCGGCTCCATCCCTTCGTAAGAGGTCAGGACGCTGATAATGCGCCCGCCTTTTTCCCGGACCTCTTTGACCAGTTCCGAGATCGTTCCCGGCTGGGTGCCCATCTCAAAGGCAATCTGCCAGGGGCCGTAGTAAATGCCGGTGATGTTGATCAAGACCTTGAAGATATCGGTCTGGGTGATGATGCCCACCACGTGGTTTTCCTCATCCACCACGGGCAGTCCGGAGATCCGATTCTCAAGCATGATGACCGCGGCGTACTCCACCGTTTCGTCCGGGTGGATGGCGATGGGGTTAGGGGTCATAATGTCTTTCAATTTGATTTCAGAAAGGAGATAGTAGAGTTCGTGCACGTCAAGGGCTGTGGCCTTTGACGGCGTGGCTTCGCGTACGTCCCGGTCAGTCACGATGCCCACGAGCTTTCCGTCCCGTACCACGGGGATACGACGCATCCCGTGTTCTTTCATTACCTGGACGGCTTTCATGATGGAGGCGTTTTCATCAAGCACTATAGGGTCTTCCGTCATCCATTCTTTAACCAGCATAGCAGCCCCCTTTGTTTTCTTAAGCCAAAATAATTTGGCCTTTTATACCATCATCGCTTCTCAGCGCCAATGAGTTAAGCAAATTTTTAAGCCTTTTTTAACCAGATGAGAAACTCTTTGTTGCCTGCCGGCCCCAAAATGGGACTTGCGGTAACCCCAAGGACCTCAAGCCCCAGTTTATCTCGGGCAAAATGCGAGATTTTGGCCAGTACTTCCTGGTGGAGTTTGGGGTCCCTTACCACCCCGCCTTTACCCACCTTTTCAGGCCCTACTTCAAATTGAGGTTTAACCAAGGCCACTATCTCGCCCCCTGGCTTCAAAATATTAAGAGCCGCCGGCAAAATTTTGGTAAGGGAGATAAAACTCACGTCAATGGTGACCAGGTCAACGGGTTCGGGCAGATCCTCCGCCTGTAAATAGCGGGCGTTTACCCCTTCCATCAAGACCACCCGGGGGTCACGGCGCAATTTGTAATGTAACTGGCCTTTACCCACGTCGATGGCGTAGACCTTTTTGGCCCCGGCCTGGAGGAGACAATCCGTAAACCCTCCGGTGGAAGCCCCTATATCGGCACAGGTCAGCCCCTTTACCTTTATACCAAACTCTTTGAGCGCGTGGGCCAACTTTAGGCCGCCCCGGGAAACAAAAGGCAGCCCCTCCCCTTTAAGCTCGATCTTGGCTTCTTCCCGGACCTTGGTCCCTGCCTTTTCGACCCGCTGCCCGTTCACGTAAACCTGCCCGGCCATGATAAGGGCCCGGGCCTTTTCCCTGGTCTCGGCCAGCCCGCGGTCTACCAGGAGTTTGTCGAGGCGTTCTTTTTTAACGCTCATTTAAGTTGCGAGGCCACCTTCTCTTTAAGAAAGTTTACGGCCTCC
>DROK01000288.1 GCA_011321895.1 Thermodesulfatator atlanticus | reverse complement strand
GACGCTTATTTGCCTGTTGGCCTTTGTTTTTTGGAGTTTTCCGGGGTGGGCCCAAAAAGATTGTCCAGACCCCCAGACTTTAAAGAACGCTCTGCGTGGCCTCTTCACCAACCATAAATTCGAGATTGCCAGCGTGAGTAAGGCCCCGGTGGCGGGGCTCTGTGAGGTCATTATCCAGACGGGAGGCAGCAAGAAACTCACCTACGTTGACAGTTCGGGGCGGTATCTGGTGGTCGGCCGTATCATAGACATCAAGGCCCGCAAGGACCTTACCCAGCAGAGGGTCATTGACCTTAACCGCTTAAACCCGGCCAAACTAAAAGAGTTAGAAAAACTGGTCGCCTTCAGTGCGGGCAAAGGGCCTGAGGTCTTTTTGGTGACTGACCCGGACTGCCCCCATTGTAAACGGGCTGAAAAGATACTTTTGTCGTTGGTGCGGGAAGGAAAGATCAAGGTCAAGGTCATCCTCTTTCCTCTTGAGGCCCTACACCCCCAGGCCAAGGCCAAGGCCGTGGCCATTATCTGTGACGGAAAGGGGCTTGAGGCCTTGATCGAGGGTTACCAGGGCCGGCAATGTGCCCGGGGGAAAGAAAAGGTGGAGCAGGCCCTTGCCCTTCTCCCCAAACTGGGCATCCGCGCCACCCCGACTTATATTTTTCCTGACGGCAGGGTAATCTCAGGGGTCCTCGACGCCCAAAAATTACTCCAGATGGTGAGGTAGGATGGAAAAGGTAATAGGCTTGAACGAGGCAGAAAAGGCCCTTCTGCTCTATATTGCGCGGGAAAGTATCGCAAGCGCCCTTGAAGGGCGCCCGCCCCGTCTGCCTGAGGAAGTACCGCCAAAGCTCCTTGAGCCCTACGGGGCCTTCGTCACCCTTACCAAACACGGCCAGTTGCGGGGGTGTATCGGGACTTTCCACGCCGACAAACCCCTTTACCAGATCGTCTTCGAAATGGCCAGGTCAGCGGCCTTCAACGATCCCCGTTTTCCCCCGCTGGCCCCGGAAGAGCTCCCGGAAGTAGAGATCGAGATTTCCGTCCTCTCGCCCATGTGGCGGGCCCGAAGCCCGGAGGAAGTGGAAGTGGGTAAACACGGCGTCTATATCGTGAGGGGGGTGCACCGGGGGGTTTTGTTACCCCAGGTGGCGGTGGAATACGGCTGGGACCGGGAGACGTTCCTGGACCACACCTGCCTTAAGGCGGGGCTTCCCCCGGGGTGCTGGCAGGATCCGGAGACCGAGATCTACCTCTTCACCGCTGAGATTTTTAGCGAAAAAGAGCTCGGGCTGGGTCCGCTTTACGGGCCACATTAGGGCTTGACAAATCGAGCTTAGGTTTTATTATCTCAGCCGCACTTTAACTAAACTTTTAGTTTAAGTACGGTAATCAGGCCTGGACCGTACCTGTTGAGGTACGGTTCAGGTTTATTGGTTTAAGAGGCGAAGTGTTTCAGGGGCCAAATGCTCAAGATCGGGGAGAAGATCAAGAAATTGCGGATCGCCAACGATTTGACGCAGGAAGAACTGGCTGCGCGAGCGGGCCTTACCAAGGGCTATATTTCGCAACTGGAACGGGATCTGACGCACCCCTCGATCGTTACGCTGAAGGACATCTTGGACGTACTGGGGACGGATCTGGCCACCTTTTTTAAGGAAGACCATCAGGAAAGGGTGGTCTTTCGCAAGGAGGACCGGCAAAAAATCGAAGGGCGCGGGGTGGAATTTCTGGTCCCTGGTTCGGGGCGGAGGCTGATGGAGCCGGTGCTGATCTCCCTTGAGCCAGGGGAACGCACCGAACCCGATGCGCCCCACGAAGGGGAGGAGTTCGGTTTTGTAATGAAAGGGGTAATCGTACTCTGGCTTGGTAGCCGGGCTGAGAAATTGCGTCAGGGAGAATGTTTTTATTTTCGGGCCGATCAGCGCCATTTCGTGGAAAACGTGGGGCGCTCCATGGCCCAAATCCTGTGGGTGGTTTCCCCACCCACCTTTTAAATCTAAAAGGGGGGACGGCCATGGAAAAAATCGAATACGGTTTCGGGCAGCACCTCATTCTTGATGGTTACGGGTGTAACCGGGAAAAGCTTATGGACATCGATTTTATTTACGACTTTTTGAGCAACTATCCGGCGGAAATCAAGATGACCAAGATCATGCCGCCCTACGTCTTCAAATACCACGCACCCGTGCCGGAAGACTGGGGAATTTCGGGCTTTGTCATCATCGCCGAAAGCCATATCAGTATCCATACCTTTCCCGAAAAACTCTATCTCAGTCTTGACCTCTTCTCCTGTAAGCCTTTCGACGTGGACAAGGCCATTCGGGATATCACCCGCCTGTTTGAGATAAAAAAGAGCGAGGTCAAGCTCCTTGACCGGGGGCACGAATTTCCGCGTTCCATCCGCACGGTGGAACGCTTTATAAGAGCGGAACGCAATCAACTCACCGTCTAGGAGAAGGCCGGGGAAAACCCCGGCCGCCCTCTTCTCATGACTTTTTTAGGTCTTGAAGAGGACCCGCAAAAAGCAAAGATCGTCTTTCTCCCCGCTCCTTACGACGCCACGGCCTCTTATCTTCCCGGGGCCAGGTTTGGGCCACGTCGTCTTTTAGAGGCCAGCCCTTACCTTGAATTTTTTGACGAGGAACTCCTCTGCTCTTATAAAGACCTGCCCCCTTTTCTGACCCTGCCTGAAAAGGAGCTTCCGGTAGCGCCGGAGGAGGCCTTACGCACCTTAAAAGAACAGCTGGCACCTCACCTCAAGGCAGGGCGGTTTCCGGTAACCCTGGGGGGTGAACACACGGTAAGTCTCGCCCCCATCGATCTTTTACGGCAGGATTATCCTGATCTTTTGGTGGTCCAGATAGACGCCCACGCGGATTTGAGGGCCACTTACCAGGGAAGCCCCCTTTCCCACGCCTGCGTTATGCGCCGGGTCCGCGAAATGGGGGCGGAGGTGGTGGCCTTGGGGGTGAGGGCTATCTCCGAAGAGGAATATCTCTACGCCCAAGAGGCCCGGATCTCCCTCTTCTGGGCCTATCAGCTAAAAAAAGAGCTCCCTTCAGTCCTCAAAACTCTTGCCACTTTTTGCGCCCAAAGGCCGGTTTACGTCACCATAGACCTTGATGGTTTTGACCCAGCAGAAATCCCCGGGGTGGGAACCCCGGAGCCCGGGGGCCTTTCCTGGTACGAGGGGCTTGCGATTCTAAAGACCGTGGCGCGCTACCAGGTGGTGGGTTTTGACGTGGTGGAACTCCTGCCGAAAGACGAACGTTCCGCCTTCTTTGCCGCTAAACTGGTCTATAAATTTATTTCCTACCTTTTTTGTCCTCAAAGGGCCTTCCCAGGGGGCGCCTAACGTGTTTAAGAAGAGACTATGGCCCCGCTGATCTCTATCAAAAACCTGTACTTTTCCTACGGGGAACAACTGGTGCTGGAAAACATTAACCTGGAGGTCAACCGGGGTGATTTTCTGGCTATCTTGGGCCCGAACGGCTCAGGCAAAACCACCCTCATCAAACTTATCCTGGGGCTGTTAAAACCGCAAAAAGGAGAAATCAGGCTTTTCGGGCAGCCTTCGGCGACCTTTAAAGAAAGATGGCGCATAGGATACGTCCCCCAGCGGGCGATAGCCAGGGTGGACCCGGTCTTTCCCGTAAGCGTGGCGGAGGTGGTAAGCTTTGGTCTCCTGCCCAAGAAATCCTTTCCCAGGTTCATGAAGGCCAGCGATTGGGAAGCGGTAAGGGAGGCCCTCCGGCAGGTGGAGATGGAGGCTTACGGGAGGCGAAAACTCTCCCAACTCTCAGGCGGACAGCAACAACGGGTCTTTATCGCCCGGGCCATCGTGGCCCAACCGGAGGTACTCATTCTTGATGAACCCACCACCGGGGTGGACGTGACGACCCAGGAACGGTTTTACGACCTTTTGGGGCTCCTAAACCAGAAGGGGCTTACCATCATCATCGTCACCCACGACATCGGCATCGTCAATAAACACGTAAAACAGGTGGCCTGTCTCAACCGGAGACTGGTTTACCACGGCACCCACGAGGAGTTTTGTTCTTCTCCTCGTCTCAAAGAATACGTAGGTGAACACCACCTGGTCATCCACCGGCATTGATGTTTTGGGACTTTTGGCAATATAACTTCTTTTTGCGGGCCCTGGTGGCGGGGTTTTTTCTGGCGGTGGCAGCGGCCATCCTCGGGCTTTACCTCATCCTGCGCAAAGACGCCATGCTGGGGCACGGGCTCACCCACATCGCCTTTGCCGGGGTGGCGGTGGCCCTCTTTTTCGACGTGGTTCCTTTCCCCGTGGCCTTGCTGGCGGCAGGTTTGGCGGCCTTCTTCATTCTTAAGATCCGGGAAAAGGCCGGTCTTTACGGCGATACCGCGGTGGCCATCTTCTCAAGCCTTGGTATGGCGGTGGGGATCATTCTGGCCTCGGTGGCCAAGGACTTTAACGTAAACTTGCTCTCCTTCCTCTTTGGGAACATTCTGGCTATCCGGGATATCGAGCTCTACGGGGCCATCTTGCTGGCTTTTGGGGTAATCGGGACCCTGATTTTTTTCTACCACGAGCTGATCTACGTCACCTTTGACGAAGAAAGCGCCCGGGCTGCGGGGTTAGCGGTGGACCGGCTGGACGCCCTCCTGGCCTTACTGACCGCCATCACCGTGGTGATCGGTATGAAAATCGTAGGCCTCCTCCTGGTCTCAGCCCTTCTGGTCATTCCGGGGGCGGCGGCCTTACAGCTGGCCGGAAGCTTCAAGAAATGTACCTTGCTCGCCGTGGTCCTAGGGGCGGTAAGTGTCGTGGGTGGCCTCAACCTGGCGATTATCTTAAACTGGCCGGCCTCCGGGGCCATCGTGGTCACTTCCGGGGGCATTTTTCTCCTGGTGGCCGCCCTGAAACGTTTACGTTCGGCTTAAACGCGTTATCTTTTCAGGGCCATGGTTGAACTGATAGACACCCACGCCCATCTCAACCTCAAAGATTCTTACAAAAAAGATCTGGCTGAAGTTATCAAGAGGGCCAAGGAGGCCGGGGTAAAACGCATCATTAACGTGGGGATAGACCTTAAGACCTCTATCACCGCCCTGGAACTTGCGCATACTTACGAGGGCCTTTACGCCACCGCCGGCATCCATCCCCACGAGGTAAAGAAGATAAACGAGGCCACTTACGAAAACTTAAAGGCCCTGCTTTCAGACCCGAAAAGCGTAGCCCTGGGAGAAATAGGCCTTGATTACGCCAAGGAATACAGCCCCCGCCTGCTCCAGCAGGAACATTTCCTCCGCCAGCTGGCCCTGGCCCGGCAGATGGGGTTGCCGGTGGTAATCCACGCCCGGGACGCCTACCCCGACATCTTTGAGCTCTTAAAGAGTGAGCTTCCGGAAAAATTCGTCTTTCACTGTTTCGCCGGGGGCCTTGAGGAAGCACGTCAGGTGCTTGACCTGGGAGGTTACCTTTCGGTGACCGGGATCGTCACCTTTCCCAGGGCGGAAAACATAAGAGAGGTGGTACGTTTCGCGCCCCTTGAGCGGTTGATGGTCGAAACAGACTGTCCTTTCCTTACCCCGGCCCCTTACCGGGGCAAACGCAACGAGCCGGCCTTTGTGCGCCTGGTAGCCGAAAAGGTAGCTGAGATAAAAGGCGTCAGTCTGGAAGAATGTGCCCGTGTAACCACCCGGAACGCCGAGGAATTTTTCGGACTGTAAGACCCTTGGTGCTGGCCTCCCAAAGCCCGAGACGGCGGGAACTTCTGGCCTCACTGGGGCTTTCCTTTGAGGTGGTCCCTGCCCGGATAGAAGAACCCGCCCCTTCCGGTGAGCGGCCAGAGGCTTATGTTCTCGCCCTGGCCCGGGCCAAGGCGCGGGAGGTGGCGGCCAGGGTCGGGAAAGAGAAGGTGGTTCTTGCGGCAGACACCGTGGTATATTGTGCGGGAGAGATTCTCGGCAAGCCCGGGGGGCCGGAGGAGGCCCGGCGCATGTTAAGGCTTTTGTCTGGCCGGGCACATCAGGTCTTTACCGCTTACGTAATCCGGGCGGGAGAAGAGACGGGTCGGGTGGTGGAGACCAGGGTCTATTTCAAAGGGCTTTCGCCTGCTGAGATCGAGGCCTATCTGGCCACCGCTGAGCCCTGGGACAAAGCAGGGGCTTACGCCATCCAGGGCATGGCTTCGTACATGGTAAAAAGGGTCGAGGGCTCGGTGACCAATGTTATCGGGCTGCCCTTGAGCGAAGTGGTGGAAGATTTGCTAAAACTTGAAGTGATTGTCCCGGAGTCTGCCCTATGAAAAACCGAAAAAGGGGTTTGCTGGCCGAAATAAACGTCACGCCCCTGGTGGACGTGATGCTGGTCCTCTTGATAATCTTTATGATCACCGCCCCCATGCTATCCACCGGGCTTGAGGTGGATCTCCCTGAGACCAAGGCCGGGGTCCTGAAAAAGAAGGCCCCTTTAATGATCGTCCTGGACGAAAAGGGCCGTATTTTCATCAAAGACCAGGCCTTTAGCCTTGAAAAGTTGAGGCCCTGGCTCTTACAGGCCAAAAAGGCGGGGCTGATAAGGGAAATAAACCTCAAGGCGGATCGTCGCTGTCCTTACGGACTGGTGGCCAAGGTGCTGGCTGAGATCGAGGCCGCTGGTTTTACGGAAATAGGTCTCATCACCAGGCCTGAAACCTGATGAATCTTTCAAGCATCTGGCTCAAGGCGTTTTTCTTCTCTTTGGGGTTACACCTGCTAACCGCCTTTTTCCTCTTTTATTTGCCAAGACCAAGCAAGCCTTCCTTCCAGGTGGTGCACCTGAAACTAAAAAGCGTGACGCTCCCTGCCCCGGGCCCCGGGGGTCTGACCAGGCCCAAAAAGGTAACCCCTCAAAAAAGTAAGGCCCCCAAGTCCGTGCCCCAAAAGACGAGGTCCGCTCCCCCAAAAAGGCTTTCCCGGAAGAGCAAGACAGCCCTTTCTAAAAAGAAAAAAGTCACTTCTTCCAGGAAAAAGAGCCTGACCCCCAAAACGACTAAAAAGGCCCCGAAGAAGGCTTCCAGCCCCCCAAAGCCCAGAGTTTCTCCTGAGGAAGAAAGGCTCCTGGCTCAGAGGCTGGCGGCCCTGAAAGAAGAAAAAAAACTGAAAGAGCGGCTCGCCCGCCTTCAGAACAGACCAAAAGGCCAGGGCCCGGGAGGCATCAGTTTGGGCGGTGGTATTTCGGAGGAATTCGCCCGCCGTCTGATGGTCCACCTCAGAAGTTTTT
>DROK01000287.1 GCA_011321895.1 Thermodesulfatator atlanticus | reverse complement strand
GGCAGTGCGCCCTCCACCCCAGAGAAGTCCGAGGGCGTCAAATAGGGCTTCTATACGTTTTCTTTTTTCTTCGTTCGATAGTTTAAAGCGACCATCTTTCCGGAAAATATCTTTGGGTATTTCTTTCTCAGAAACTTCTAAAGCGGTAAAAGTGCCTATTCGGTCAAGCTCGATCAAAATGACCCCCCTGAAAAGATTAGCGTATATTTCGGTTTCGAACATGTTCCCGCCCTCGCTCATAGCTTGACCAAATTTTTCAAAAGAACGAGTGCCAAGATCCCGATCGCCCTGATAAGAGAAAAGACCAATAGCTGCTGAAACCCTAACCGGCGAGGTGCGCCTCCTGCCCCCAGAAGGATCCAAATACCCGAAAAGGTCTTCGTCAATAAACTCCCATGGTCTCACAGGTGGGGTAACCTCCTGCCCGGAAACCTGGCAGAAAGGTTCGGAAAGACGCCAACCCAGGTCTTCCAAACGATCGCGGAGCATACGCCTTAAGGCCTGCCCTGAAATGTATGGAATGGCGCTCCCGTCGGGAAGCGTTACCTTTTTAGCCACCATTACATTTCCTTCTGTGTGAGATGCGTTTACATTGCCGGCTGAAACCTTAAAGAGATAACCAATACTGATGGCTTTACTCATTTCCTCCCTCCTTGCTCTCTTCTTTATTTTGGGCCCGTAAAAAGGCATTCATAGCATAAATGGAAAGAAGGGTTTTTACTCGCCTCCAAGGACTACCCTTTATGGATTCTCCAGGTTCAACCTCAAGCAGACTTTCGGGTACCGTAAGTCCTAACCGATATTGGACATCGTTTAAAACCCGGAAGAACTCATCCAGATTTTTAGCGTTGCGCAAGGCATAAAGAAGCCCCATTTCGTTTTCTTTTTGAGCTGTACTACCCAGAGAATAGCCGAAACCTTTTATGACATTTAAAAGATTGGCATCCATTGTTAAAACCTCCTTTACATAAAGTTCAAAAACTTTAAGGCTTCCTTTTCTGAGAGGATTAGAATCTCTCTGAAAAAGAAATTCTTCTACCGGGGGTAAAGGATCTTCAAAGTTCAGGACCGCAGCCGAAATTCGTTCTCTCCAAATGGTGTTGTAAGTATTGCCTTCGCGTCGCTGGAACTGTCGAAAGACATTCTCAAGAATTTCTTGAGGTTTGGGATCTTCTTTGAAAATTTCTATCCAGTGCTCGTAGAGACGATATAGACTTGCAAGATGACTTATTTCTTTAAAGGATTGCATATCAAAAGCTTTACTTGGTTTACCAGTAATCACATATAGAACCAAAGGAGTAAAAGATGCCTTTTCTGAAACACCGAAAAGCCTGGCCAAAAGCTGTGAAGCTTCAGGAGAAAGCTTTTCTTCTTCGGAATGATGGCGAACATAGGAAAAAAGTCTTAGGAGGAGTCCCCAGGCTGTCTCATGAAGATAGGGTCCATAGAAAGCCAAAGGAACGTTTCCACCACCTTCTTCCAAACGGATAGGTTCAAGCACCTCGCGATAAAGTTGTTCTATGTCTTTAAGATCTCCATGAAAACAGAAAATGTGAAGAGCATCTCTGCCCTGAGCCCGCCAGAGCCAGCCCACATATCCTGCTAAGCCTGCCACTGCACAAGTGGGACAGAGTTTAAGTTCTCGTTTAAGTCCTGGATAAAAGTTAGCAAATTTTCCTGGTTCAACCACAAAAGGATAGTTCCACATTTTAGCTTTAACTAAAGGAGCTAAGCGAACGCAAATATCACAATGCTCTTTTTTTCGCGAAAAAGAAAATCCCAACTCATACTTTGGGGGAGCTAAAAAATAGTCTTTGCCATCTATCTTAGTTTTTTGAGCTTTAGGAGTTGCTTTGATGAAAAGATTGCTTGGATATTTCCAATTCTTTTTTGGATAAGTCTTTATTTCCTTAGTTTGTAGATCAAAATATTCTCCTAAATTACCAGTTTCTTCAACGAGTGTTTCCACAAGCTTTTCTAAAACTTCTTCACAATCAAACTCCCCGGCCCCGAAAAGGCGATAGAGGACGACCAGGCCATTGTCTATCCAAAAATTGCCGGTAGGCCTGGAAAGATCTATAACTACCCTTTCTCCCATGCTCCCTCCGCAAACGGCATGGGGTAGCGGGTGCGAAGGGCTCGGCCGATAGCGATGAGGGCCTGTATCATCCTTCTCCTACCCCCCTTAGTCTATTCATTTATATCAAATGCGGAATTCCGAAACAAGTGTCCTCCACAACACTTGAGAAACAAAAACAAAAAACCGGCCCATTTGGACCGGCGCACTCGGAAGAACGGAGCCTTTATCCAACGGAGGATGACTTCCAAAGCCCGGGATTTTCCGAAAGAATGAATTTACTTCCCGATGAGACTTTGGTCCCGGGGACGAGAGTAATCGGTGGATTTTGTATAAGCCTTATCTCGCCCGAAGCTTGAGTGTGATAACCCGTAAGGACCTCCACCGGGCCACGCAATTCAACAGATTCGGAAATCTCTAAATGTGCGAATAAATAAGTTTCCTTATTAGCGGTTATTTCTAAAGTGTCCTGATTAATCAAAAATTTACCCTCTATCTCAAGTAATTTTTGGTCTTTTGCACAATAAACCAGCTCCACCCTGCCCCATCCGTAAGCGCGTTCGCCGCCTAACTGGATTTTGGCTAGGGCCTTCGGCCAGTATCTAAGGGTTGAGTGATCCCCGACTTCCTTTTTTACAAAGATATCCCCCGCGAGATAAACCGGTCTGGATTCTTCACCAAAAGAAGAACGGATGTAAGGCCTAATGAACTCAACGTGATGGAGGGTTCCCTCCTCTGCACCGCGATATCCGTGATCAAGGGCGGTGCTTGCATAACAATCCAGAAATAGAAAATCAAACATTCCTTTGTTCTCTTCTTTCCAGGGGAAATAAATCCTCAAATCCTTTAAACTCCGGATAGTGGAACCTCTGGATAAGGCCGGCCAGAGATAACCAAAACGAAAATTTTGCTTAAGATCCTCGCCTATCTGCCGGTAAGCTTCATTGTCAGCTCCGGGGTGATAATCACGCACTAACCTGGCCGTCAAGGCTCCCCAGAGGACTCTGCCCGGCACGTAGGGCCTGGTCTGCATAAGGTTCCCCACCTTGCGTAAACCGATGTGAAGAGGACTTTTAAGCCGAAAGACCAAGAGATAGTGTTCCCAGCTCATTCATTGCCTCCCAGAGCCTTGGCATGATAGCGGGCATAGATGAGGGTCTGCTCGTAGAGGTCGCGGACCAGGAG
>DROK01000286.1 GCA_011321895.1 Thermodesulfatator atlanticus | reverse complement strand
TTTCTATTGTGGTGGCTTTTGAATAAAGACCGGGGAAGGGAAGGAGCCTTTGGTCGTCTCTGAAGACGACGGTCTCCCAAAAGGGTTCGTCTTGGGCCGTTTTTATCAGCTTTTTGAGAAGTTTTGGCCGAACCAGGGGCTGATCGCAGGGAAGGACCAAGAGATGGCCTTCCTTCTTCTTTTTGAGGGCAGAGTTTAAGGCCACCGCTGGTCCTGCCCCTGGCTTCTCGTCATAGATGATCCTGGAGAAGGGAAGCTCTGGGCCTTCATACGGGGGTCTGCGCCAGGAAAGCCAGATTTCAGCACAAAAAGGAGAAATGGCCTCATAAACCCAGGCGATCAAGGGCTTTCCTTTGAGTTCGGCCCTGCATTTTCCGCCGCCAAAACGTTTAGCCAGCCCCCCCGCCAAAATCAGCCCTATAATCCTTTTTTGGGGTTTTATCCCGGTCTTAATGTCGTTTTCCACGCTCTCCATTTTAGCTCACGTAGGTGGGGCGCGCCATAAAATGGTTTTGCAAGCCGTTGTAATTTTTAAAAAAGAGCCAGAAATAAGATTTCTATGGGTTTTAATCCGTTTTAATTCCTGTTGGTCGACAAATTTTACCTTGACACTCAAAGAGCTGACACGTATAAAGAGACTGGCTAAATGAGTGAGGATTCACCAAAAGCTCTTTAAAACTTGGTATTCTGCCTGCCCTCAAAGATCTTCTTGATAAGGGAAATTATGAGGGCAATTTAAAAACAAAAAAGGAGGTAGGAGTATGCCGAGCTATGTAAACCCTGAAAAGTGTGACGGATGCAAGGGCGGTGAAAAGACGGCGTGCATGTACATCTGCCCGAACGACCTGATGATCCTTGATACCGAAGCTATGAAGGCTTATAACCAGGAGCCTGATCAGTGCTGGGAATGCTATTCCTGTGTCAAGATTTGTCCTCAGGGAGCCATCTCTGTGCGTCACTACGCGGACTTTTCACCTTTGGGTGGTACTTGTCAGCCCATGCGGGGTACCACGGACATCATGTGGACCATTAAGTTCCGTAACGGTGTGGTAAAACGCTTTAAGTTCCCCATTCGGACCACGCCTGAAGGTGAGGCTGATCCCACGCTTGGTAAGCCTGATCCGGATCTTTCTGCCATTGGTGACAACCGGCTCTTTACTGAGGTGGCTGACAATGTAACGCCGGCGGTGCCTGAAGCCGTGGCCTGGAAGTAATTAACTCAAGAAATTAACAAATTTAGATAAAAAGGAGGGAGAGTTATGGGAAAGATTTGGTCTTATAATCCTGGGCTTCCTTGTGCCGAGCCTGAAATCGTAGAAAAGGAAACCGATATCCTTCTGGTAGGTGGTGGTATGGCCTGCTGCGGGGCGGCGGTAGAGGCCGTACGCTGGGCCAAGCCGGCCGGCCTGCGGGTCACTTTGGTTGATAAGGCTGCCCTTGAGCGTTCCGGTGCGGTGGCCATGGGGCTTTCCGCTATCAACACCTATATCGGTGAGAACAAGCCTGATGACTACGTCCGGATGGTCCGTTGCGACCTGATGGGCATCATCCGGGAAGACCTTTCCTTTGACGTCGGCCGTCACGTTGACGACACCGTCATGGCCTTTGAGGATTGGGGTCTCCCCATCTGGAAGACCACCGAAGACGGCAAGACCATCGACGGGGCTGAGGCCAAGGCCAAGGGTCTTACCCTTCGTGCTGGCGCCAAGCCGGTGCGTTCCGGTCGCTGGCAGATCATGATCAACGGTGAATCTTATAAGTGCATCGTGGCGGAAGCGGCCAAGAACGCCATGGAACAGCTTGGTGAAAACGGTGAAATCATTGAGCGTTGCTTCATCGTTCGTCCGCTCATGGACGCCAATGAGCCCAACCGCTGCTGCGGTGGCGTAGGCTTCTCTGTCCGTGAGAACAAACTTTACATCATCAAGGCCAAGGCCACTTTGATCGCTACCGGTGGTGCGGTTAACATCTTCCGTCCTCGTTCCATCGCTGAAGGTCAGGGTCGTGCCTGGTACCCTGTCTGGAACCCTGGCTCTGGTTACGCCATGGTCCTTATGAGCGGTGGTAAGCTGGTCCTTATGGAAAACCGCTTCGTGCCTGCTCGTTTTAAAGACGGTTACGGGCCGGTTGGTGCCTGGTTCTTGCTCTTTAAGGCTCGGGCTACCAACGCCTTTGACGAAGACTACATTGCCAAGCACAAGGGCGAACTTGAGAAGTTTAAGCCCTACAGTGAGGCTTCCGTCATCGGTACCTGTCTCCGTAACCACGCCATGCTCATCGAGATGAAAGAGGGCCGTGGTCCGATCTACATCCACACCGAATGGGCCCTCCAGGAAGCCATGAAGACCATGGACAAGAAAGAGTTCAAGAAGCTTGAAGCCGAGGCCTGGGAAGACTTCCTTGACATGTGCGTCACTCAGGCTGGGCTTTGGGCCTGCTTGAACATCGAGCCCGAGAAGGTGCCCTCTGAGATCATGCCCACCGAGCCTTACTTCCTTGGCTCCCACGCCGGTTGTGCCGGTGCCTGGTGCTGCGGGCCGGATGAAGACTGGGTGCCTGATCAGTACAAAGAGCCTTGGAAGGAGATCGGGCTCTACAACCGTATGACCACGGTTAAGGGTATGTTCTGCGCCGGTGACACCGTGGGTGCCTGCGGTCACAAGTTCTCCTCCGGTTCTCACGTGGAAGGCCGGATCGCGGCTAAGGCCATGGTGAAGTTCTGCCTGGACAACAAAGACTATAATCCCACCCCGAAAGAGAGCCCCGAAGAGCTCAAGAAAGAGATCTACGCGCCCTGGTACCGCTTCGAACAGTACAAAGAGGCTACCACGGTTTACGAAGTTAACCCCAACTACTTGCTGCCCAAGCAGATTCAGGCCCGTCTCATGAAGCTCATGGACGAGTACGTGGCCGGTATCGCCACTTACTATCAGACCAACAAAGTCATGCTTGAGCGTGGTCTTGAGCTGCTCACCATGCTCAAGGAAGACATGCAGAAGGCGGCGGCCCGTGATCTCCACGAGCTCATGAGGGCTTGGGAAAACATCCACCGTGTCTGGACGGCTGAGGCCCACCTCCGTCACGTGCTCTTCAGAGAGGAGACCCGTTATCCTGGTTACTACTACCGGGCTGACTTCCCCAACATCGACGACGAAAACTGGAAGTGCTTCACCCTCTCCTCCATCGATCCTGAGACCGGCGAGTGGAAGATGGAGAAGTTCCCCTACGTCCAGATCATCCCTGATCCGCTGGGCCCGTAAGATGATGGTTTAGTTTAGAAAAAAACTCCAGGTGCCGCTTCGTGCGGTGCCTGGAGTTTTTTTAGATCCGTGTTCAGGGCTGAGGTCCTGGGAAGGGCTTGAGTTCTGTGCATGGAAATCTTTTAACAGGAGGCGGTCATGGGTGAAGGTAAGATCCTCGTGGTAGGCGGGGGAATCAGTGGGGTTACTGCTGCCGTAGAGGCGGCAGAGATGGAATATGACGTTATTTTGGTAGAAAAAGAGCCCTATTTAGGGGGACGGGTCAACCAGCTGCGTTATTATTTCCCCAAGCTTTGCCCGCCTACTTGTGGTTTGGAAATCAACTACCGGCGCATAAAAGAGAACCCGCGCATCGAGTTCTATACCATGGCTACGGTAAAAAATATCGAAGGTAGCCCGGGAAACTACAAGGTCACGGTGGAGATAGCGCCGCGTTACGTCAATGAAAACTGTACCTGTTGTGGGGAATGTGAAAAGGTCTGTCAGGGTGAGCGGGAAGATACCTTCAATTTCGGCCTGGGCAAGACCAAGGCCATCTATCTTCCGCACGAACATGCTTTTCCGGCCCGTTATGTTCTGGACAAGGCAGCGCTGGCGGAAGGCGACCTGGAAAGGATTCTTGAGGCCTGTAAGTACAACGCCATCGAGCCCGATATGCAGCCCCAGACCTTAACTTTCGAAGTAGGGGCCATTATCTGGGCTACCGGGTGGAAGCCTTATGACGCCACCAAGCTTACCAACTTAAAATATGGTCAGCCTGGTTTTGAAAACGTGATTACCAATATGCAGA
>DROK01000285.1 GCA_011321895.1 Thermodesulfatator atlanticus | reverse complement strand
TCCACCCCCAACTGGGTAATCAACCAGGTGGTTCGGACGTTGGAGGAACTCCCTTCTCCTTACGAAGCCGCCATCTGGCGGGTAGGGCGCAAGGTTTTGCGTTTCCTTTTTGAGAGCAATCTGGCCCTGGCTTTGGGGGCGGCCTCTTTGAGCGGGGCGGTTTTGTGGGCCGCCGGTTTCCCCTGGCAGTGGCCTCTGGTACTCATGATTTCGCTTTTTTTATTTGCGGCCCATACCGTCAACCGCCTGGTCGATCTCAAATCTTTGCGTTTAAATGATCCCTTCCGGGCCAGATTTTTGGAAAAGAACCGCAAGATATTCTCTTTGCTTACGGCGGCCACTTATCTGTTGGCTTTGGGGATTTCTCTCAGTTATGGCGTGCCGGTTTTTTTGCTCCTCCTGTTCTTGGTGTTGACGAGCATCGTTTATAGCCTTCCCGTCTTCGGGCGCAACGATCATTTCTCTCCGGTCCAGCGCATTCCCGGGGCCAGGAGCCTTTTTATCGCGCTTGGCTGGTGGGCTGCTATGATCCTCCTGCCGGCTTTTGTCTTTTCCTATCAGCCGGTCTTAAACTGGCTGGGCGGGCTGGTTTTTATCATTGCCTTTATGCGGGCGGTCTTCCTGGAACTGCTCGAACTGCAAGGAGATGGTTTTGTGGGCAAAGAGACCCTACCCGTCTTTTTGGGGAAAGAAAAGACCTTCTGGGTGCTTAAGGGAATGTGGTTTATCTTGGGTCTTTTGGTGTTGGGAGGCCTTGTGAGCAGGGCTTTCCCTCCCCCTTACGCGGCCTTGTTCTTGGTGGTGGCGTACGTCTATTTTGTCCTCCATCAGTACGAAAAGGAATTGCTTGGCCGGAACTTCTATCTTGAGGTCCTGGCCGAGGGGCTTCCTGTGATTACGGCCTTGTCTTTGCTTGTGGCCGAAGGAGGCAGCCGCCTTGTCTCCCAGAGATGAAGAATTTATGAGGCGTGCCCTTTCTCTGGCGGAAAAGGCCGCCCTTTCCGGCGAAGTGCCGGTGGGGGCTGTTCTGGTAAGTGCGGAAGGTAAGATCCTCGCCGAGGCTTTCAACCGCCCCATCTCGCTCTGTGACCCTACGGCGCACGCAGAAATCATCGCCCTGCGTGAAGGGGCCCGCCAACTGAAGAACTATCGCCTTTTAGGGACCACCCTTTACGTCACCCTTGAACCTTGCCCGATGTGTGCGGGTGCTTTAGTTTATGCTCGGGTAAGACGGCTGGTCTTCGGGGCTTTTGACCCTAAAGCAGGTGCTTGTGGCTCGGTGTATAATATTGTAAACGATGAGCGTTTAAACCACCGCTTGGAAGTAACCGGTGGGGTTTTAGCGGAAGAAGCGGTTGCTCTTTTAAAAAATTTCTTTAAAGAAAAGCGTTAGGAGGGGTGCCCGAGTGGTCGAAGGGGGCGGCCTCGAAAGCCGCTGAGGGCCTTTGGCCCTCCGGGGGTTCGAATCCCTCCCCCTCCGCCAATTTGTGTCTTGTGGTGGGTCAAATTACCCATTAAAATGCTTGCCTGTAGGAGGGGTGCCCGAGCGGCCGAAGGGGCACGACTGGAAATCGTGTGTGCGGGCTAAACCCCGCACCGTGGGTTCGAATCCCACCCCCTCCGCCAGTTCTCTTCCCAAAAGCGGAAATTTCGTTAAGATAAGCCCAATACGATGGCTGCTGGGTCCTGCGCGACGGATCCCTGTGAACCCCGCCAGGCCCGGAAGGGAGCAACGGTAGCAGGGCTCTCCGGGTGCCGCAGGGGTGCCCAGCGGCCGCCAGCGGAAGCGCCAGGGGCCTGGTGGCCCCCCCGGGCTTCAAACCCGGTGCACCGTCGGAGACGGCGGTGGGTGGGTTCGATTCCCATGCGCTTCCGCCATTTTCGTTGGCTCTCGCGATAGTTTAGCTTCGCCGCCAATTTTGCATATCCTTTTGCGTTCGCTATTTTGAGAATTCCTAGTCAGAAAGTAGCTTTTTGTCTTAGTAACTTTCAGCAGTATTTAAGAATAGATTCAGTAAAACTTAACAATAAATAAGAATAAATAGGTCTAAAAATACTGCTGTTCTTTCGTTTTCTATTCCCACCTATAGCGAGGTTGTTAGTCTAAGCCTCGACGTTTTCTCTATTATTCCTGGCCATCACCTCATATTCAAAATTTTTTTAAAAAACCGCTTTTGATTGCCATTCAAGGAATTGCTAAATAGCTACGAAAACTAATCGGGAGGAAGGTCAAATTCTGCGAGGAGGTGGCTATGGTTAAACGGTTTTGGTGGTTGTCTTTATTTTTGGTGTTGGCCGTAGGCTGCACCCAGGAGCTCGCCGAGAAGCGGGCCCGGGTAATCAAGCCCCCGGAGGTGGCGCCTGGGGCGGAATACCTGGGTTCAGAGGCGTGCCTCGAGTGCCATGAAGACATGGCAGCCGAGGCTAAAACCAACGTGCACCTGCGGCTGGCTTCGTATGAAGTGCCTGGTTATCAGGTAGGTTGTGAAGGTTGTCATGGTCCGGGTTCTGCCCACGTAGACGAAGGGGGAGATACGGAAAAGATTTTGCGTTTTGGCGAAGAGGGGCTTGAAGGCGAAGAGGCTTCAGCGGTCTGTCTCACCTGCCATCAGGGCGGGGAAACCATGCATTGGCTTGGTTCAGAACACGCCGAAAATGACGTCGCCTGCACGGACTGCCATCGCGTTCACCACAATCCCAACCCGCAACTTTTGGCGGCCAAGGAGTTTGAGCTTTGCAGCAAGTGTCACCGGGATGTTCAGGCCAAGATGTACTTCATCTCCCGCCACCCGGTAAAAGACGGGCAAATGAGCTGTACCGATTGCCACAACCCGCACGGTACCGGTAACCCCATCGCCGGGATGCTCCGCACCGAAGAGCGGCTGAATGACCTCTGTCTTACCTGTCATACCCGTTACCAGGGACCTTTTGTTTTCGAGCACGAACCGGTGATTGAAGACTGCACCATTTGTCATGATCCGCACGGCACGGTGGCCAACAATCTTCTCAAACAAAACGAACCTTTCCTCTGTATGCAGTGTCACGAGGTCCACTTCCACGCTACGAGGTTCAATGATCCTGATATGGAACATGGTTTTAACCCGAATGGATACCCCGTGGGTCTTGATTGGCGCTATCCGTCTCCGCCTAATATCAAGTCAGCCCACGAAGGCTGGCAGAAGAGCTTCTTGACCAAGTGCACCCAGTGCCACCAGTATGTCCATGGTTCAGACTTCCCGTCTCAGACGATCCCTGGTCAGGGCAAGAAGCTCACCAGATAGGATGAGGTGTGCCATGGCTAAGAGACGAAAAAAACACTTTGTAGGAGGTGTGGGGATGAAGAGACTCCTTCTGTTATTTGTAGTCCTGGGGCTGGTCTTGGCAGGCCAGGCCTGGGCCGAGGAAAAACCCTTTGAACTAGAAGTAAGTGTAGGTGGCTCGCTTAACGACTACGATGACTCCCCTAACCGGGCCGCCGAATATAAGAGTCAGGTAGATATGGATTCCTCCTGGTACCTGGGCGGTAAGTTTCGCCTCGATGTAAACGATTTTATCCTGAACCTTGAAGGCAGATACATTGAGAAGGAGGACCAGGAATATAGCGGAAGCCTGGATTTCCGCCGTCTCTTTTCGGTAAAAAGCTCCTTTAGCCGTTTCTGGCACCGGCTGGATCGGGATCTGATGAAAAACCTCCAGGCCACGGCCACCGAATACCGCGGTGGTACCTTTGATACGCCTCAGACCTCCCCTCTTTATCCGGACATGGCTGACGTAGACGGGGACGGGATATACGAAGGGGCTTCGGCGGCAGTCTGGCATGACAGTTACGAAACCCACCAGAAATATGGCATCCGCCATTCCTTCTGGACAAATGAGGCGGTGCTCAGGCTCCCGGCCCTTCCCGGCATTCAGATCGGTTTCAAACACCGCTTCGAAGAGCGCCGGGGTTGGGATCAAGCCCGGACCCTTTCTAAGTGTTCAAGCTGCCACGTGGCCGCTTATTCCCGTCACATCAAAGAGTACACCAACGATTACATTCCCTATATCGAGGCTCGTCTCGGGCAGTGGACTCTTAAGTACAGCTTTATGTACCGCAGTTTCAACAGTGGGGACGACGTACCGCGCCATGTTTATTTGAACGATCAAGGTCCTGCTCCTTTTGGTACCGTAAACCCCGCTGCTTCTGGTTTCCCCGGGCCGGGGGCGTTGAATTATGAATTCGGTGACGATAATATCGGCGATGAATATCCCTTCGCCCGCACGCCGGACTCCGAAAAGTGGCAGCACCTTGTTAAAGCCAAGTGGGATATTTCTTCCTTCCAGAGCTTGAACCTTGGTTTCGTTTACTCTGAAGCCCAGAACGAAAACTCAGACGAGGCTGAAGGCGGGGTAGGTAACCTTTACGGTGACTTTGGCAAAGAATTAGAGGTGGACTACACCGCCTTTACCGGAAACTGGCACTGGCGTTTCCGCAAAGACATGACCCTTACGGTGAAAGCTAAGTACCACAATATGGACGGAGACGATGTCTATGTTGATTTACCGCCTTATGGTTTTCCCATTGTAGATGAAAACGGTAATGACGCCACTAACTTTGATTTCGAACGTAAGTCTGCGTACGATGAAGACGAGTTTATCTTGGCCGCTGATCTGTCTTGGCGCTATAGCCGGGAGTGGCTGTTCCGGTTCGGATATGAGCTCGAATACACCGACCGGGATAACGCGGAAGAACACCACGTGACCGAAGACACTACCGAACATCTTTTCAAGCTGGGGGCTACCTGGAAGCCGCGTCACGGGTTAAAAGTAAAGGCAGACTATAATTTCCTCTACGTGAACGATCCTTACGCTTACAAACACGCTGCTTGCCCTGAAGAAGCGATAGCTACCACCGTCGGAGGTTCAGATTTTACGCCGGTCCCCAACCTGTCAGATTCTTGGTACAGCCTTGTCGTTTATGGCCGGCGCCAGGCGGAGACCTCCAATCAACCTGAGTACGCCCATGATCTGGGCCTTAAAGTAGATTACATCCTCAACGCTCAGGCGAGTGTGAACGCCTACCTCAAGTACCACTACGCTAAGAACAACAACACTGACGGTTACGATTGGGAACAGGATACCTTTATGGGTGGAATCAACCTGAATTTCATCCCCAACGAAAAGATTGGGATCAATATCGGTTATAACTATTTCTGGGATCAGTATACGAGTATGCTCTGCTCAGCCGTCTACCACGGGTGAGGTGGCCACGTTATGTCGGACCAGGTTCGGTCCGCGCACGACGAACTTGATTGGGAAAACGAGGTCCACGTTTTCTACCTCAGCCTTTCTGCCACCCCGATGCCTAAGCTCGACTTCTCCGGTACGCTCAGCTACACCGTGGCCGAGGCCGATATGGATTCACCCCACATGCCCAGCGTTACCATCACCAACGCAAGTGGAACCTATATCGGAGCTTATAACCCAATTCTCATGAACAATGCCGATGAATATTCTGATCTTGACTATCAGATGCTTGAGCTCGAGATCCAGGCGACCTATCAGATCCTGGAAAACGTCTCTGTCACCCTCAACTACTGGTATTCTGACTTTGACGATGACGAAGAGTATGTCTATGGTGATCTCGACGGCGATGCTTACGTGCTCACCGGGTTTATCACCTACCGCTTCTAAACCGAAGCTAAATAGGACTTAAAAGGGGAGGGTTAAACCCTCCCCTTTTTATTTGGCCG
>DROK01000284.1 GCA_011321895.1 Thermodesulfatator atlanticus | reverse complement strand
TGGCGATCTGAGATCGCCGCGGCTCTTGCCAAGGCCTCGCGACAGGGATTGCTTCGTCGCTCCGCTTTGCGGAGCTCCTCGCAATGACTGAGGGGGGCGGATGCATATACATAAGTAATAAACAACGATGTCGACTATTTGATGTCCCCCATTAATAACCGCCACAGGGGGTCGCAATGACTATCAGTATGTCATCGCGAGGGAGGGCGCCAGCCCTCCCGTGGCGATCTCTTTTAAAGTCCCAAACCGGGACATCGACTGTTCTATAAACCCCATCAATAGCTTCTTAAGTTAACCCATCTAACCAAAAATGCAATAAAAATTAAAAAAATTATAATTTCGTATTTTTTAGCCGTAACGCGTTAGTCACCACGGAGACCGAGCTCAAGGCCATGGCCGCGGCGGCGATGGGGGGCGAGAGTCTCAAGCCGTAGAAGGGATAAAGGAGGCCGGCGGCAATGGGGATGGCCAGGACGTTATAAGCGAAGGCCCAAAAGAGATTCTCTTTGATGATACGCAAACTCTTACGGGAGAGCCGGATCACTTTGGGGACCAGACGCAGGTCTTCTCGCATCAGGGCCACGTCGGCGGCGTGCAAGGCGATATCCGTGCCGGAAGAGAGGGCGATACCCAGATCCGCGGCGGCCAGCGCCGGGGCGTCGTTTACCCCGTCCCCCACCATGGCCACCTTGCTTTCCTTTTGGCGTATTTCCTCAAGCCTGGTACTCTTTTCCGCCGGCAAGACTTCTGCCCAATATCCGTCCAGCGCCAGCTTCCGGGCGATGGCCTCAGCGGTTACCCGGTTATCTCCCGTCAACATAAAGACCTTGAGCCCTATTTCTTTGAGTTCCTTGACCACCGCTTTGGCTTCCGGGCGCAGGGTATCAGCCAGGGAAATGACGCCGAGAACTTCCTCACCCCAGAACACCCAGACCACGGTGTGCCCTTTTTTGGCCAGGCGGGCGGCGGCCCTTTCCAGCTCCACAGGGATTTCGGAGACAAAGGCCTTAAGCAAGTCTTTCTTCCCCACCCCGGCGGGCCGGCCTGCTATCTCCCCAAGGACCCCTTGGCCTACCTGGGCCTTGACCTTTTGCGCCTCGTATACGCCAAAGTGTCTGGCCTTTGCAAAGACCGCCCGGGAAAGGGGGTGTTCCGAATACTTTTCCAGGGCCCCGGCCACTTTAAGGACCATCTCCAGCCTTTTCCCGGGGCCAGGCACGATCTCTTGCACCTCAGGCCGACCGTGGGTGAGGGTGCCGGTCTTGTCGAAGACACAGGCCCTGACCCGGGCCCCTTCTTCCAGGGCCAGGGCGTTTTTTACCAGTATCCCTTCTTCCGCCGCCCGGCCGGTGGCCACCATCACCGCCGCCGGGGTGGCCAAACCCATGGCGCAGGGACAGGCTATCACCAGGACAGAGACGAAAGAGAGCAAAGCGTTGGTAAACCTGGGCTCCGGACCCACCAGATACCAGATGACAAAAGTCAAAACCGCGATTAACAGGACCGCCGGGACAAAGAAGGCGGCCACCCGGTCCGCCAGCCGCTGAATGCGGGCCTTGGAACCCTGGGCCTCCTCCACCAGCCTGGCGATGGTGGCCAGGACCGTGTCTTTGCCCGTTTTCTCCACCCTGACCTTGATGACCCCGTAAGCGTTCAAAGTCCCCCCGACCACCTGGTCGCCCGGCCCTTTCTCCACCGGCAGGCTCTCTCCGGTAAGCATCGATTCGTCAAGGGCGGTCTCTCCTTCTAAGATCACCCCGTCGGCGGGGAGACGTTCCCCGGGCCGTACCACCACGACGTCTCCCGGGAGGAGGGCCTCGGCAGGAATTTCCTTCTCCACCCCGTCTTTAAGGACCCGGGCCGTAGGGGGAACAAGTTTTAAGAGCTTTCTCACCGCGTCGGTGGCCCGCCCCCGGGCCTTCACTTCCAGATAGCGCCCCAGCAGGACGAAGGCGATGATCATTACCGCCGAATCAAAGTAAACGTGAAGGGGTAGACCTGCCTGGCGAAAGATGTTCGGGAAAAAGGTCACCGAAGCCGAATAGAGGTAGGCCGAAAGGGTGCCCAAAGAGACCAGGGTGTTCATATCCGCACTGCGGTGGCGCAAGGCCTTTAAGGCTCGTCCCAAAAATTCAGCGCCGGCGTAAAATTGGACCGGGGTGCTCAGGGCCAAAAGGAGCAGGTGCCGGGTTTCCAGAGAGAGCTTGGTCACCCAGGGGAAAAGCCGGGGCATGGAAAAGACAAACACCAAAGGGGCCAAGGA
>DROK01000283.1 GCA_011321895.1 Thermodesulfatator atlanticus | reverse complement strand
ATTATTGCCAGGCGAATTGGTCTCCCTTTTATTTTTTACTTGCCAAACCAAGGGAAACTATGTTTGCTGAAAATAACTACCGAAAAGGAGGCTTATATGAGAAGGCCTTTTTGGGGGGTAATCTTCTGGCTGGTCGTCTTGGCCTGGCCTTTCTGGGCCAGGGCTGAGGTCCTTTCGGTAGAAGAAAAAGAGCTTTACGCCGCTTATTTCTTCGTTGATAAGGCGCCCCCGACCACCCTAGGCTATATCTTTACTGATTTCGGCCCGGGTAATATCAATTTTTTGGAGCGGGTAGACATCGTTTTAGACGAAGAAAGCCGGTTGGCCGGGGTCTTAATCGTTTATACCCCCACCGATGGTTTCCGTCGCCACGTCTTTTTACCTCGCCCAAACGGCTGGATGTTCCAGGAAGTCCGTCCTAACGCTAAGGGCAAAAGGGTCCTCATACGGGTGGTTACCACCAAAGAGCTTAACAGGATTTATTAATGGCCAGAAAGAAGAAAAAGAAGAAAAGGGCAGGGCTCCCCTCGGATAAAGAGGTTATTGCTGCCATGCGCAAGGCCGGGCGGCCCATGTTTTTGCGGGAACTGTATCATCTTTTAAATATCCCCACCGCGGATCGTAAAGAGTTCCGCACTCTAATTAAACGCCTTACCAAAGAAGGGAGACTCATCCATATCAAGGGAAAACGCTACGGCTTGCCGGAGCAGATGCAACTTGTGACCGGCAGATTAAAGGTCCATCCCGACGGTTACGGCGTGCTGGAACCGGAAGAACCCAAAAAACCGGTGGTTCACGTCCCGCCCAACCGTTTAAAGGGGGCCCTTGACGGAGATAAGGTCATCGTTCGGGTCGAAACCCCCCACCGCAAAAGACCTGAGGGGACGGTTATCCGGATCCTGGAGAGGGCCAGACGTTATATCGTGGGTTTTTTCTACCGGGGGCGCCGGGTTTCAACGGTTATTCCCGAAGACGAAAGGTTACCTTTTGAAATCCTCATCCCCCCTGAGGCCACCAAAGGGGCCCAGGACGGAGAAATGGTGGTGGCGGAAATAACGGACTTTTCCCCGGGCCGGCGTATTCCTGAAGGCCGGATCGTTGAAGTACTTGGAGATCCGGAAGAATTAAGCACCCAGCTCAAAGCCGTCATTTACAAATACGAACTGCCCCACCGCTTCAGCAGGGCGGTAAAAGAAGAACTCAAGGCCCTGCCCGACGAAGTAACCCCGGAAGATATGGCCGGAAGAGAAGATTTGCGGAAGATCCCTTTTGTGACCATTGACGGGGAGACGGCCAAGGATTTCGACGACGCCGTTTACGTAAGGAAATTACCTAAAGGCTGGCGTCTTTACGTGGCCATTGCGGACGTGGCCCATTACGTGGCCAAGGGTTCGGCACTGGACAAAGAGGCCTACGCCCGGGGTACCAGCGTTTATTTTCCTGGCACGGTGGTGCCCATGTTCCCGGAAAAACTCTCTAACCATTTGTGTAGCCTTAACCCTTACGTTGACCGATTGGCCATGGTGGTCGTCATTGATTTTGACCGGGAGGGGAACCGCCGCCGGGTCCGTTTTACCGAAGCGGTGATCAAGAGTCACGAGCGGCTAACCTATAACTTGGTAAAGGCCATCGTGGTGGACAAAGAGCCGGCCCTGCGAAAAAAATACCGCCGGCTCCTTACCCCCCTTGAAAACGCGGCCCGTCTCTGCACCCTCTTGAGGGAAAAACGCCTGGCCCGCGGCAGCATTGATTTTGACCTTCCGGAGCCAGAGGTGGTTCTCGATACCCAGGGACAACCGGAAGATATAGTCCGGCGGGAACGGCATTTCGCCCATTTTATCATCGAGGAATTTATGATCGCTGCCAACGAAGCGGTAGCCGAATTTCTCACCGAAAAGGGATACCCGATCCTTTACCGGGTACACGAAGCGCCGGATATGGAAAAACTGAAAGAATTCGTGGATTTTGCCGCCACCCTGGGACTCCATTTGAAGCTCCCCCCTCAACCAGAACCTTCCTGGTTCCAGATGGTTATCGAACAGGTGGAAGGAAAACCTTACGCCTATCTGGTAAACACCATCCTCTTGCGCTGTCTCAAGCAGGCCAAATATTCACCCGACAATATCGGCCATTTTGGTCTGGCTTCGGAATGTTATTGTCATTTTACTTCCCCTATCAGGCGTTACCCTGACCTGGTAGTTCACCGTGCGCTAAAGGCCGCCCTCAAAAAGAAAAAACCGCCTTATTTCCTGGAGCAATTGGAAGAGATGGGAAGGCACCTTTCTGAGAGGGAAAGGGTAGCCATGGAGGCCGAAAGGGAGGCCCTTGACCGGGTGAGGGTAATGCTCATGAAAGAGCACGTTGGCGAAGTGTTTGAAGGGGTCATTTCTGCGGTGACCTCTTTTGGTTTTTTTGTGGAACTTTTTGATATTTACGCCTCCGGGGTGGTTCGCCTGGTAGACCTTCCAGACGATTACTACGTCCTTGACGAAAAACACCACCGCTTGGTAGGACGCCACACCGGAAAGACCTTCCAGGTGGGGGACTTGGTAAGGGTGAAAGTTAAAGAAGTAAACGTCTCCCGCCGGCATATTACTTTTGAACTCGTCGAAAAAATAAATCCGCGAAATTAACCCTCCCTCTCTTTTATTCCGAAAAAGAAAACAAAGCCTCAAGGAGTCTCTCATGGGCCAGCCGTTTTCTAAAAAAGAAATGGGCTTAAAGAACGTGGCCCACTTAAATGGTTCCCCTGTGATGCAGGGGGAGCTTAAGACCATCTCCTTGGCCGACGTTTTGCAACTTTTGGGCAATCGTTCAGGTAGACATTTGGTCAAGATCTCCCTCTCCCACGGGATCGGAAAAATTTATCTGGAAGGCCCTGTCCTTTACCACGCTGAAATTGTCGGTGATGAAGAAAAAGAAGGTTTTGAGGCCTTTGTCGGGCTGTTGCAGCTGAAAGAAGGCCGCTTTGAAGTATATAAACCGGTAGTTTGGCCGGAAAAGGGCAATCTCAAAGGGCCGGTTCAGGCCCTTCTTATTGAAGCGGTCCGTCGTCAGGACGAGGCTGGTACCGAAGAAACCTTTTTAAACGAAGATCTTTTTGATCAAGCCCTTGAGCTCAATCCCCCGGAAGCACCGGAGCCTGAGCCACCCTCTTTTTGGACCGAAGTGCGAGAGACCTTACCGGAGATCCGTTTAGGTGCCGTGGTAGATCCTGAAGGGGAAGTGAAGGAAAGTCACGGAGAAGGAGAGGCCGAAGAACTTTCCGGTTTTGTTTCTTACGCCTGTTTTCAGCTCCGGGAAATTGGAGAGCTCCTGGGTATGGGAGAGTTAAAAGCCTTTGCTATTTCGGGCAAACGCAAGCTTTATGCGGCCCTGGTGGCCGAGGAAAAGATCCTGGGGCTGGCCGGGGTGCCACGCAAAGGGCTTCTCTGGTGGAGCAAAAAGCTCCTTGAACTAGAAAAGGAGAATAAGGCGTGAAGAGTCTGCTTACCAGTTTAATAAAACTGGAAGACGTAAACGGTGTGTTGGTGAGTCGGGAAGGGAGCCCGATTTTTGCCCATTTGCCAGAAGTTTTTGGCCCCGAACTCCAAGAAGTCCTTTTCCACTCTTTTGAAGAGCTTTACACCACTTTTAAGCAGAGCGGGCGCGACCAGCCTGAGGAATTGGTGGTACTTTTTGAACGGGGCTCCCTGGTGGTCAAGGACCTCAAAGGGTATCAGGTGCTATTGATCCTAAAAACTGCCACCCCCAGCCCTTTGGTAAGCGTAGCCTTAAATACCCTTTCCCTTAAGCTGGAAAAGCTGGCCCAGAAGCCGCGTCTGCCTTCAGAAGACCAGGAACTCATCCCCCTGGTCCTGTTTAATGAACTGGTCAGGTTTTTGCTTCCATATTACGGACCGGCAGCCAAACTTATGGTCAAGAAGGCCCTAAAACAGGCCGATGCCAAAGAAAAGGGGCTCCCCTTAACTAACGCTTCTCTTTTCTTGAAGGTCCTGCGTTCAGAGATAGACGACCCGGCTTTAGCCCAAAAAGTCCTCAATAAGGCCAAAGAAATCATCCGTTCCGGGAGGATAAAATGAAAAAGATAAAGGGCCTCAGTCTCGCGGACAAAGTGGCTCTATTTTTTATCCTGGTAACCTTCTTCAGCGGGATGGGCATATATTTTGCCGTTAAACAGGTCCGTGAAAAGGAACTCATCACCAACGCCCGGCGCTTTTCGACTTTTTTAGAAACCATCCTGGCCACTTCTGAACGATGGCACGGCCTGTGGGTGAAAAGACCTGAGGGACTCAAGGTGGTTTCTCAGGTAAGCGGGCTTTCTCTTGAGACTAACGACGAAGTGGAGCTTTTTCGTCTCCATGACCCCGAGGCCCTGAAATATTTAGCCTCTCAAGCCTCTGCCGAAAACTTCAAGCTAATATTGGATCTCCATAATCCCGTCCTTTATCGTGAAAAATGGCAATTTGAAAGGCACCAATTTGTTTATCAGCGCCCCTTGGTGGTGAAGAAGGGCTGTGTTTCCTGTCACGAAGCCCAAAAGGGAGCTCCTCCTTTGCGTTTGGGGGAGACCATCGGTGCCATCAAAGTTTTTGTCCATTACCAAAGCCTTTGGTCCCTGCTGGGGGAATCGGTCTCCTTAGGGGTGGCCACCGTTTTCTTTTTGGTAACGGTGGTCCTCTACGGGCTGGTGCGTTTTGAGTTACTCAGCCCCCTGGCCAACCTGACCCAAAAGGTAAGGGAAATGAGCCTTGGTAACCTGGACGTAGATCTTGGGGTACGCAACCTTTCCGAAGACCAAACCAAAGACGAGATACTTAAGCTGGCCATTTCCATTGAAAGATTACGTAAAAGCCAAAAGACCATGGAAAAAATGTTAGACGACGATTCTCTGGTCCTTTAGTATGATAAGTGCCTCAGGGTCCCTTACTAGTCATCGCTTCATAAGATTGCTTCGCGGGTATTTGCCCGCTCGCAATGACGGTTGAGGCCACAGAGATCGCTTCCCCCGCGGAATAACTCACGAGATTGCCAGCCTCCGTCAAGTGGGTCGCAAACAAGCATTTTTT
>DROK01000282.1 GCA_011321895.1 Thermodesulfatator atlanticus | reverse complement strand
GTGATCAAACCGCTTTCAAAAAGCTCCTGTAGAAACTGCATGGTCTCCCGGGTGGTCAGCCCCAATTTGGCACTGGCATCCTGGAGGATGGTGTCGGTGGTATAAGGGGGAAGGGGCCCCTTTTCTTCTTCTTTCCTTTCTTTGATCTGCCAGGAGAAAGCCCCCATTTGCTCGTAGATTTGCCGGGCCAAAGCCACGTCTTCCACTTCCAGGACAAACCGGTGCCCGAAGAGCAAGAAGCTAAGGCGCCCCTTTTTCTGCTTGGCCTCTTCGGCCCGGGCAATCACCCAGCCCAAAACCGGGCTCTGGACCCTGCCTGCCGAAAGGCGCTTATTCCCGAAGGCCTGCCAGAGCTTTCGGGAGAGGACAAAGCCCACCCACCGGTCAATCACCCGGCGGGTTAACTGGGCTTTGACCCGGTTAAGGTTAAAATCTGCCGGCGCGGCCAAAGCCTCCCGAAAGGCCCGGGGGGTGACCTCATGGAATTCCAGGCGTTTCACCGCGGCGTTAAAGGGCCTGAGCTCTGCAAGCAGGTCGTAAGCTATCTTTTCTCCTTCGGCGTCCGGGTCGCTACCGATATAGACTTCCTGGATCTCGTAGGCCAGCCGCCGCAGGCTATCAAGCAGTTCTTGTTTGTCGTAAACCGGTCCTTCCGGGCACCTGAGCTTGACCTCTTCCGGGTCCACCAGTTGCTCACCGGTCTGGCGGCAGATCTTTATGCTGTCAAAGATGGGGATGAAACGACCCTTTTCCTCCAAGACCCCGAAAAAACCCTTGCGCCGGGAAAGGTTAAAGACGTGGCCCAGGGAGGCGCTGATCATTAACAACTTATCTTCGGTGGGAATTTCATAGACAAAGGCCTCGCCCACCCGCCGCACCGAAGGCTTGCCAAAAAAAGAAGCAATGGTCCTGGCCTTGTGGGGCGATTCCACCACCACCAAGGCGGTACGCATCAGATCCTGGTGGGCCCCACCCCTTGTACCCGGACGTCTGACCTCGGTAAGTTCCTCGCTCAGACTCTTTAAGTCCAGCTCAGCCAGGGGCTTAAAAGAAAATTCGTCCCCCAACTGAAAACGAAGGCGCTTCTCAAGGCTTATGAAGGCCCGCTTGTCTTCTACCAGCACCACCGACAGGCCCTTCAAGAGGCCAAAGACGGTAAGCCTTGAGACCCTTCCCGAAGCCTGGATATAAGTGGCGGTATCCCCGGCAACTAGATAAAGCTCCCCCTCAGGACTCCGGGTCAGGAAGACATCTTCGGCCTCTTCCAGGCGTTTTAAAAAGGCCTCGTCGGCAAATTTCTGGTCCACAAAGGCCTTGATCTCTTCAAGGCGGGCCTGCAAACGCGGATAACGAGAAAGGGCTTCTTCCTGAAGATTGAGATAGCGGCGCAGGTATTGAATATAGGCCAGGGCCGAGATCCTCTCTTCTTCCTCCAGAAGGGAGAGGATGTTCACCAGGACGTTATAAAGACTCCGGGGCAGCAGGGTAACCCGGGTGGGGATCAGGTGTTTGGGTACGCCCAAAAAGAGGGCGTAGCGCAGGACGTAGGGGAGGTCTATTCCGCGCACTAAAGGATTGGCCAAGTGGGCCAGACCCACCGCCACGTCAAATTCGCCCTTTTCCATCTCCGCCATCAGTTCTTCGGGCGAAAATTCAAGGTAACTCAGGACGTGGAGACCTGCCTGTCTGAGTCTTTCCACCACCTTTTCTACCGCTTCCTTACCGTAGGACTGGGAGACAAAAAGGAGCCCACCTTTGCCCAGCATCCTTATCAGTTCCGCCGCCCTTGAGGTCAGGGAAGAAAGATCGTCCTCCCTCTCCTCGTAAGCATCCACTATGTTGCGCAGCGTGCTGACGGCCCGCTGGATATCAAAGCCCAGTAAGAATTTAAAAAGCATCACCCGGCTGGTTTTGGGCTTCAAGGTGGCAGAAGAGAGGAGGAGGATCTTGCGCCCGGCGTGTCTTTTACGGATCCGTTCGAGTTTTTCGAAATCCCTTTCCGTCTTGCGTGGTTTAAGGGCCAGCGCAATCTCGGCCTCGGAAAAACCAAGCAGCTTGAACAGGCGGTCGATATGGGCGGAACGTTTGAGGAAAGAATCTACGTCGTCAATGAAGACGAATTCAAAATCGAGTTCTTGAAGCTCATCAAGGTGCTTGTAAAAGAAGGCTGTGGTACAGATCAGGATCTCGAAATCCCGTGTTTGAAAGGCCTCTTTGTCCTTTTTCTTGCCAAGATAGGCCAGGATCTTCCGTTCAAGGCCGCTTTTGGTCGCCAGCTCTTCCAGCCTTTCCCCTACCTGTTGGGCCAGGAGCCTGGTGGGCACCAGGATGAGCACCCGCCCGCGGAAATATAACGCCGCCAGCAGGCCAAAAGTGGTCTTGCCCGTCCCGGTAGGGGCCACGATGGCGAAAGACTCCCGAAAAAGGAGCCGTTTGACCCAGGTCTCCTGCAAGGAAGAGAGGGAAAACCCCAGGGCCTTTTTAAAAAATCTTTCAAAATCCTTGAGTTTTTCTTTTACTTCACAAAAGGGGGCGAGACGTTTGAGTCTTTGCTCCCGGGCCAGGTAGTGACAGAGGTCTTCCTCCGTGGGCTTGGGTAAGCAGTGAAAACAGGGGAGCCCTTTGATCAACCTTTCGTCACTAATAGTCCCCCCACAATTGGGACAGGCGTGGGCGATCAGGAAGAGCATCTTTCCTCCTTGGCAAGTTCTATCAGGGTTTCCACCAGACGTTCGGCACTGAAAACCAGGGACTCCAGATCAAGAAAATCAAGGGCCTTCTCGTCAAAAAGTATTTTTACCTCAGCCGGCAGACCCTCTGCCGCTTCGGCTTCAAAAAAATGGAGCCTTAAGGGCACTTTAGGCAAGACGTAAACCACCGCACAAAGATCAGCAGGGCAGTCAGCGGGAAAAGAGGCCTTTAAGGCAGCAAGGGCGCCTTTCAGAGAAGACAACCTCTGGGAGAAGGTCCGGGCACATTTTTCTTCCGCGTAACGCCTTAAGGTTTGCACCTTCGAAAGGGAGCTCGGAAAGCTCTCAAGCCCCACGAAGCGCCCACTCGGCGCGGCAGACCCTGCCCTTAAAAGATAGTTATAGAGTAAAATTTGATCCCTGGGGTCAAGTTCCCGTCCGTCAACCCGCCAGGCCTTCTCAGGGGTAACCACCACCTCACCGTCAAGGTAAGGGAGAAAGAGCCCTTCTTCAGTCAGTTTACCCCCGGTGCGGGAAGGCAGCTCTGCCCAATTAAGGTTTCGGGCCTTTTCTTTTATCTCTTCGAGGATGCGCCAGGCGAAGTCCTCTGAAGGGGTCGCCTCCTGGGGGAGGGGGCCCAAATCTTTGGGGTCGAGATAAGGACATTTTTCCGGAGAGACCGCTCCGGTAATAAGGGCCATGGCGAAGGCCAAACAGGTAGGATACCCGCAGGCTTGACAGTTGCTACGGGGAAGTTTCTTTACAATTTCTAGGGGATTTAATTGCGCCACGTTAAATACCTTGACAAAATTAAGGCAAAGGGGCAAGCACCGGGAGGAAAAAATGCCCATTTATGAATTCAGGTGTGAGATCTGTGGTCTCGTCTTTGAAAAGATACAAAAAATGGACGATCCCTGGCCCCCCTGTCCCAAATGCGGGGCCGAAAGGGTTTTTAAATTGCCCTCTATCTTTGGTTTTACCGACGCGGCGTCTTTTCGTTCGGAACGAGAACAGGCCATTTTAAAAAGGGCCAGGGATTACCTCATCGACGGCAAAGTCAAAGACGCCCAGCGTTTTTTGACCAAGGCCCAGGAATACGTAAAAACCGACCGCATAAACAAACTTTCAGAGGCTTTGCACCAGCGCCAGCCAGTCAAAGGGG
>DROK01000281.1 GCA_011321895.1 Thermodesulfatator atlanticus | reverse complement strand
CTTCCCGGGTGACCAGGACGATGGTCGAAGGCGCCCTGGCGGCACAGCTTCCTCCTGCCAGGACCAAATCTACCTCCGGCAACATGGCAAGGACTTCGTTAGGCGTGGTTGCCGGAGGCCGTCCCGAGAGGTTGGCACTGGTTCCGGTGAGCGGCCGGCCGTATTTTTGGGCCAAAAGGCGCGGCACCGGGTGGGAAGTTAGCCTTACCGCTACTTTCCCCGTGCCGGCCGTAAGGTAAAGGGGAAGCCTTTCCCGGGCCGGAAGGACCAGGGTTAAAGGCCCGGGCCAGAAACGGCGCATCAGCTTGCGCGCCAGCGGGGGCACTTCTTTTACCACCTGGAAGAGTTGGGCTTCGTCTCCCAGCAGGAGCAAGATCGGCTTTTCTTCCGGTCTTTTTTTGAGGCGGTAAAGGCGTTTTAGTGCCTTTTCCTGAAAAGGATCCGCCGCAAGGCCGTAAAAGGTCTCTGTGGGGAGGGCCACCACGCCCCCTCCTGCAATCACCCGCAGGGCTTCCGCCACCGCAGCCTCAAAGTCTTCCAATTTTACAACTTTCGCCATAATCCCTGAACTCGGTTAGAATATCTTACCAAAAACCAAGCGGTGAAACTTAGCAGGCCATGGAGAAAAGAGAAAAATTCAAGCTGGTAAGCCCCTTTGCCCCCACCGGGGACCAGCCCAAGGCCATTGAGACCCTGGTGGACTGGGTCAAGGAAGGGGTCAAACATATGGTCCTTAAAGGGGTTACCGGTTCCGGGAAAACCTTTACCATGGCCAACGTCATCGCCCGGCTAAACCGGCCCGCCCTCATCATCGCCCCGAACAAGACCCTGGCCGCCCAGCTTTACAACGAATTCAAAAAACTCTTTCCCTACAACGCGGTGGAATATTTCGTCTCCTACTACGACTACTACCAGCCCGAGGCCTACATCCCCGCCACCGACACCTACATCGAAAAAGACGCCTCCATCAACGAACTCATTGACCGCCTGCGGCATTCTGCTACCGCCGCGGTCCTTTCCCGGCGCGACGTGATCGTGGTGGCCAGTGTCTCCTGCATATACGGTCTCGGCTCCCCGGAAGAATACGCCCGTATGCACCTTTACCTGCGTACCGGTGAGGAGTACCCCCGGGACAGGATCATAAGGCGGCTGGTTACCATGCATTATGAACGCCAGAACTTTGAACTCACCCGGGGCACCTTCCGGGTCCGGGGCGACGTGATAGAAATCTTTCCGGCCCATGAAGAAAAACGGGCCATCCGCGTAGAACTCTTCGGGGACGAGATCGAAAGCATCAAGGTAATAGACCCTTTCCGGGGCAAGGTCCTGGGGCGGCTTGAGGCGATAACCATCTTCCCGGGCACCCACTACGTGACCAGTGAAGACCGTCTGGCCCGGGCCATTGAAGAGATTAAAAAAGAGCTGGCCGAGCGGGTGGCCTGGTTCAAGGCCCAGGGCCGTCTCCTGGAAGCCGAGCGGCTCCTCAAACGCACCCTTTTTGACCTGGAGATGTTAGAAGAGATGGGGTTCTGCCACGGGATCGAAAATTATAGCCGTTACCTGGACGGCCGGGCCCCGGGAGAGCCCCCTTACACCCTGCTTGACTATTTCCCGGACGACTTTCTCATCTTTATAGACGAAAGCCACATTACCATCCCCCAGCTCCAGGGCATGTACCGGGGGGACCGTTCCCGCAAGGAGACCCTGGTAGAATACGGATTCCGTCTACCTTCCGCCCTGGATAACCGCCCCCTCACCTTCGAGGAATTTGAGGAAAGGGTAACACAGGTCATTTACGTCTCGGCGACCCCGGGAGATTACGAACTCGAAAAGGCCGGCCCCCACGTAGTGGAGCAAATTATCAGGCCCACCGGCCTTATGGACCCCAAAATAGAAGTCCGTCCCGCCAAGACCCAGGTAGACGACCTCATCGGGGAAATACGCAAGCGGATCGCCCGCAAGGAAAGGGTACTTGTTTGTACCCTTACCAAACGCATGGCTGAAGAGCTTACCGAGTACCTGAATGACCTTGGGATCAAGGCCCGGTATCTCCATTCGGACATCAAAACCCTGGAGCGGGCCAAGACCATCCGCGACTTAAGACGGGGGGTGTTTGACGTGCTGGTGGGCATTAATCTTTTGCGTGAAGGGCTTGATATCCCGGAAGTCTCTCTGGTGGCCATCCTTGACGCGGACAAAGAAGGTTTTTTGCGTTCGGAACGCTCCCTGATCCAGATCGCCGGCCGGGCGGCCCGTAACGTCAACGGTACGGTCATCCTTTACGCCGACCACGTAACGGAGTCCATGCGCCGGGCCATCGAAGAGACCAACCGCCGCCGCCGGCTCCAGGAAGAATACAACCGTAAGCACGGGATCAGCCCCCAAACCATTAAAAAGGGTCTTGAGGACGCGCTGGCCCAGTTTTACGAGGCGGACTACGTGGACCTTGAAAAGATCGCCGAGGTGGAAGTTGAAGATATCGAAAAGCTTCGCAAACTGATCCGCCAAACCGAAAAAGAAATGCGTAAGGCCGCCAAAAACCTCGAATTTGAAAAGGCCGCCGCCCTGCGGGACAAGCTCTTTTCCTTAAGGCAACAACTCCTCAAAGCCGCCTAAATTTTTCCTTTGGCTTTAAATTTTTCCGTGTTATCCTTGGCCAGAGGGGGTGCCGGAAAGTTTCTAGGTTCCCACCTGAGAAAATTTTTAAGGAGTTTGTTTTATGCGTAAAGTAAAGCTTGGAGACGTAGTAAGTATCCACTGTGTTGGTCGCCTGGAAAACGGCGAGGTCTTTGAAAGCACCGAAGGCGGGCCGCCTTTTCAGTTTCAGGTTGGCTCCCCGGAGATCATCCCCGGGCTTTCCGAAGCGGTGATCGGCATGGCTGAAGGGGAAGAAAAGGAAGTCACCCTTACCCCGGACAAGGCCTTTGGGGAAAGGGACGAGAGGCTGGTAAAAGTGGTGCCGCGGGAAGCCCTAAGCCTTGATACCGAACCCCAGGTGGGCATGATGCTGAACCTGGTCTTTAACACCGAACAGGGCGAAGTGACCCTGCCGGCCACCATTACCAACCTGGACGAGGAGAACATCACCCTGGACCTCAACCCACCCCTGGCCGGCCAAAACGTCACCTTTTATATCAAAGTGGTAGAAATCCAGAACGGAGAATCCCCCATTATCCAGCCCTAACAGCAGGGCCAGACGCCGGAGACGATCTTTTCGTAGTAAGAAGGGATCGTCTCCAGCTCCTCCTTCACCAGCTCCCGGGCCCGGGAAGAGACGCGGGAGAAGTCTCCTTCGGCCCTGAGCTTTAAAAGAATCGTCTGCGGCTCGTTGATAGGGCTTCCGATACGGCTTACCAGGAACACATAGGCCTCTTTTAGCTCTTCGATTTCAGAAACCAGTTTTTCCGCCGTCTGCTGGGCAAAGAAATTATAGATCTTGCCCACGTGGCTTACGGGGTTTTTACCGCAGGCGGCCTCAAGACTCATGGGACGCAAAGGGGTTATCAAACCGTTTACCCGGTTCCCCCGTCCCACTTCGCCGTCGTCCCCGGCTTCGGCAGAAGTCCCGGTAACGGTGAGATAAACGTCTCCTTTTTCGGGGTCGTCGGCGGCGTTGAGGGCAATTTCAAGCCCGGGATAGGCGCCGGAAAACCGGTCTTTCAAAAGGTTTATAAGTCTTTCTTTGGTCTCCCAGTATGCGCCCGGGTCGCTTACATATTTGCCAACCATGGCACAGGCCACCGTCAGATGAAACCGGTCTCCTTCCCTCACCCCCATGACTTTTATATCCTGGCCCAGGGCCGGATGCTCGGCGTGAAACGAAGGGGCATTCAAGTATTTTTCCGTCTCTTTCACCAGTTTTTCCAGGGGAGATAAGGGAGCATAGCCCACCCCGACGGAGGTATCGTTGGCCAGGGGAACTCCCTTTTGCTGGGCCTTTAGGAAAAGCTCTACCAGTTCCGGGGAGCCCGGGCGCACACATACCTTAAGCCTTACGTGTTTTTCCGGATTGAGGGCGTGAAAGTGCGCCTTAAACCAGCGGTAGGCCGCCTCCTTGGCCAGGTCTTCTACCGGCACCACCACCCCGCGGAATTCCGTGGTGGCCCGCCCGACCAGAAAGACTTCAAAGGGTTCCAGGACCCTCCCTCCCCCAAAGGCCGGTTCCGTACGGCCGGCAAAAAGAAGACCCTTGTCCACGTTATGGTGCAGGATAAAGCCAAAACGTTCAAGATAGAAACGGCAAAGGGCCCGGGAAAATTCCTCCGCCAGGGCGTCGCAGATGGTATCAGGGTGGCCTATCCCCTTCCTTTCTACGATTTCCAGAGGAAGAAGATGAACCGGCGGTCCTGTAAGCGGAATTTCTATCATGTTCCGGTCCCCACTTCCTCCAAGCGTTTGATGTTTTCCCGAATGCGCTGCAGCTTTTCTTCAAGCTCACGGGCCCGGGTCTTTTCCTTTTCTACCACCTCCG
>DROK01000280.1 GCA_011321895.1 Thermodesulfatator atlanticus | reverse complement strand
TTCGGTTGACCAGCTTTTCTTTGAGTGCCGGAGAGACGATCAGGGCCGAGGCCTTGGAGGCCTTTGCTTCCTCCAAAAAACGGGGGCTTTCCACAAAGGAGATTTCCCCCTTTTGGGCGTACGCTAAGGCGTTTACCCCGTTAATTTCCACGTCCTGGCCTGACCAGGCGGCCTTTAGCAGGTCGGCTAGTTCGCTCAGTTTGTACGGCAAAGGGAGCCTCCTAGGGGTACCATTTGACGATCTTTTCCAGGGGCTGGCGGGTCTTGGGCCGGGGTTCCTTTACCCGGTAACCGAAACACAGCATATAGGCTATGCCGAATTTTTCCCGGTCTATGTCAAAGTGCTGGGCCAGAATTTCTTCTATCTTTTCCTGATGGAAACCCTCGAGGGGACACGAGTCGATGCCCAACATGGCGGCTACGGTCATCATGTTGGCCATGGCGATATAGGTTTGTTTGCAGGCCCAATCAAAGAGGGCGCGTTCACTCTCCAGGAGCTTGAAGTCCTCTTCCTGAAACTGGCGGTAACGTTGCCTCTTTAGTTCCTGGAGCTCGGGCGGGAGCTTCTGCACCTCCTGCATCATGTAGGTGATGTAAGGGCGGTCCCAGCGCATGAAATAACTTTTCCTGGCCAGACATACTATCAGGTGACTACAGGTGGGAATTTGTTTTTGCCCGCCCCAGGTATAAGGAAGAAGCTTCTGGCGCAATGCCGGATTGTTTACGATGAGAAAATACCACGGCTCAAAGCCGAAGGAACTGGGGGAGAGACGGGCGGCCTCAAGGATGAGGCCAAACTCTTCCTCCGGTATCTTTTTTTCGGGATCAAACTCCTTGCAAGCGTGCCTGAAATAAAAGGTTTTAAGGATGAAGTCTTTCAATTCCGGGTTCATAATCGGCTCCTAGGCCCAGATTATTTCTTCCTTTCCCTTGCGGATAACACGAATAGCCACCTTTTCCAAGTTTCTCGCCTTGGGGGCGTAGCGTTTAATAAGAGAGGCGGCCTCCTGCAGGTCTTGTTCGCCCTTTTCTATCAAAAGGGCCCCGGTGGGGCCTGGGATCTGGCTGAGCTTAAGGATGGTTCGGTCTCCCACCAGGGCCTGAAGCCTTGCATTTTCGGCCTGGTTGCGCCCGATCACCAGCCAGCTTCCGCCCGGCAATTCAAAATGTCGCCCAAAAGTCAATATTTCCGCTTCTTTAGGGGTGACCTCTCCCCCCTTCAGGGCAAAAAAACGTTCGAAACGGGGGGCGAGGGCCGGGTCGGTTAAAAGACAGCCACCTGCCGGGGAAGGGATCTTCTTTAAGCCCAGGGCCTGCGCCAGGGCCAGCTGTTTTTTCCGGCCTCGGCCGGAAATGTCAAGGAGGCGTTCCCGGTCCACCAGACCCATTTCTTCGACGCGGCTGGGCTTTAACTTTTTGGCACTAAGGGGTCTTAAGAGGACGTCTTCAACCCCGGCCTCCTTTTCGATGTGTCTTAAGGTGTTTCTCTGTTGGCTCATGGGGCGCTGGCCAACTACCTCTCCGGTTACCAAAAAATGCGCCCCCAAAACAGGCATTAATTCTTTGGCCTTCTTAAGCATTAAGATCTTGCAATCAACGCAGGGGTTAAAGCCGCTGCCATAACCGTGTTTGGGCTGGGCCAGCATCTTTAAAAACTCTGCGCTTAAATCTACTATTAACCCCTTTTCAAAGCCGAATTCTTCCTGCACGTAACGGTCAAAGGCCTCTTCTTTGCCCTTCCACTGCCAGCCAAAAAAGGGAGTGATAAAACGCAGGGCGATAATTTCGATCCCCTGTTCCTGGAGGATCTTGCCAGCCAGTATGCTGTCCAGCCCTTCTGAGAAAAGGAGCAGGGCCCTTCTTTTCATACCGCAAGCATTTTCCGGGCCAGATCCCTGGCCTCTGGTCCGCCCAGCATGCGAGCGATTTCAGCCACCCTTTCTCTTGGGGTCAGCTCTTTGATTACCGTAGAGGCCTTTCCTGGCCCCAGTTGTTTTTCGATATAAAAATGTTGCTCCGCCAGGGCGGCTATTTGGGGCTGGTGGGTGACGCAAATCACCTGATAATGTTGCGCTAGCTCCTTAAGGAGTTTTCCCACTTTGGCCGCCACCTCTCCCCCTATGCCGGTGTCTACTTCGTCAAAGACCAGGATTTCGCCTGAATCTCCCCGGGCAGAAGCCACTTTTAAGGCCAGGAAAAGCCGGGAGAGTTCGCCCCCTGAGGCCACCTGGTTTAGCGGGCGCAGAGGGGCTTGGGGTTGGGTAGCCACTAAAAAGTCAACCCGGTCTTTTCCGCTCAAAGTAAGAGGCCCTTCCTTAAGCTCGATCTCAAAGCGCGTCTCTTTTAAGGCGAGAAGGGGTAGGATTTTCCTGACAGCGCGGCCAAGACTGTGGGCGGCTTCCTTGCGCTTCAGGTGAAGTTCCTGGGCCAGGGCGAGTGTTTCTTCGCGCACCCGGGCCGTTTCTTCCTCAAGGCCTGCCAGGTGTTCTTCTCCGTAAGAGAGTTCAGCCAGCTGTTTTTTGAGCTGAGCCAGGTAATGGAGTACGTCTTCCAGACTGGGACCATATTTTCTTTTAAGGCGCTTCAGTTGGTAAAGCCTGTCTTCCAGTTGTTCGAGGTCTTCGAAATCCCGCGGCAGTTTCCTTGAAGTTTCGTTTAATTCCGCCAAAAAATCTTCCAGTTCGTAATATAGATCCTCTGCCCTTTCGCGCAGGGACCCCAGCTCCTTTGAAAGGTTGGCGGCCTCCCTCAGTTCTTTCCGCCCTCGGCCGAGGGCGGAAAGGGCCGCGTCAAGCTCTCTTGCGGCCCTTTTGAGATGTTCTTCCAGCTGGGTCAGGTTTTTTAAAACCTTTACCTTCTCTTCCAGTTCCTGGTCCTCTCCTATTTGAGGGGCCACGTCCTCTATTTCCTTTATTTGAAAACGTAAAAAGTCTTCTTCTTTGAGGCTGTTTTGGAGTTTTTCCCGCTGTTTTTCTAATTCTCTTTCTAGTTCCTTAAGTTTTCGGTATTGTTCTTCGTATTTTTCCCTAAGAGGCCAGAGATTGGCGAAGGTATCAAGGATGGCCAGTTTTTCTTCCGGGTCTTTGAGCCTTTGATAATCGTGCTGGCTGGCCAGGGTTATTAAGGGACTTATGGTTTCAGTCAGAAGGCCTAAAGAAACGGGAGAATCGTTAAGGTAAGCTCGGCTCCGGTCTGGGGTTAAGACGCGCCGTACCAGGATTTCTTCCCCGCTATCCAACCCTGCCCGGGCTAGCCTGTCTTTTATCTTCGTCCCCGGAAGGAAAACGGCTTCCAGTACGGCTTTGGGGGCACCGGGACGAATGAGAGAAGGGCTTCCCCTTGCGCCCATGAGTAACTTTAACCCCTTTATCAGCAACGTCTTGCCGGCCCCCGTTTCTCCGGTCAAAACCACAAAACCCGGCTCAAAACTGAGCCGGGCTTCTTCAATCAGGACAAAATCTTTGAGCCTTAATTCCAGGATCATTAAAGATACTTGGTCAATATTTCGGCAATTTGAACGGCGTTGGTGGCAGCCCCCTTGCGCAGATTATCTGCTACTACCCACAGGTTGAGGCCGTTTTCGATGGATTCGTCTTCCCTGATGCGGCCTACAAAAACTTCGTCTCGCCCCGCGATCTCGACAGGAAGGGGATATTTCTTCTCCGCTGGTTCATCTACCACCACTACACCCGGGAAGCTGGCCAGGAGTTCTCTGGCCTTTTGGGCCGTTATTTTCTTTTCTGTTTCGACATTTACGGCCTCAGCGTGGCCGTAAAAGACGGGTACCCTCACCGTGGTAGCGGTCACACCGATATTTTCGTCTTCCATGATCTTTTTGGTCTCGTTTACCATCTTCATTTCTTCTTTGGTGTAGCCGTTGTCCAGGAAGACGTCTATGTGGGGGAGACAGTTAAAGGCAATCTGGTGGGGGAAGACTTTGGCCTCGGGCAGGGTTTCTCCACGGCACCAGGCCTGAGTTTGTTCTATGAGTTCTTGGATGGCTTTTTGGCCCGCTCCGGATACCGCCTGGTAGGTAGCCACCACGATGCGTTTGATACGGCTGTAATCGTAAAGGGGCTTTAAGGCCACCACCATCTGGATGGTGGAACAGTTGGGATTGGCAATGATTCCCTTTTTGCGAAAGTCAGCCACCGCGTGGGGGTTTACCTCGGGGACTACCAGCGGGACTTCCGGGTCCATCCTCCAGGCGCTTGAGTTGTCGATCACCACGGCCCCGTCTTGGGCAAATTTGGGTGCATATTCCAGACTTCGGGAAGCACCGGCGGAAAACAGGGCGATTTCGATCCCGGAAAAATTCTTTTGTTCCGAGAGGACCTCAACTTCTATGTCTTCTCCCCGGAAAGGTATTTTAACCCCCCGGGACCTTTCCGAAGCAAAAAGCCTCAGGTTCTTGACGGGAAAATTTCTCTCTTCCAGGACCTGGATCATCATGCGGCCCACGGCCCCGGTAGCCCCTACCACAGCGACGTTAAACTCTTTCATGATGCATCCTCCTAATTTATTCGGTCACACCGCATATAAGCTAATATTTCTTCGAGTTCGGGGGTAATTTCTTCCCAGTATTCTTTGAAACTAAATTTTTGTCCGCAACTCTCACACCGGAGAGCCACGTTTTTTCAGGTGTATTCGATCTTTAAACACCCCTTGCAACTACGACAAAAAAGCCCCAAATTTTGGTGTAGCCAGCGCATATAATCTCTAAGATTGGAATTTTTGAAACATTAATTTTAGTCCGCTTACAAGTAAAGTATAAAGAAGAGGCGCGCTTACTGCGCGCCCATGATTAAGGTAGAGGAGGTAAGAACGATTAGTTCTCTACTAGGATTTAACAAAAAAACCGCCCTGGATCAAGTTCAGCGCCCTGATCGAGATAAATTTTTTACAATTTTAAGAATATTTTAGGAAAGTCTCCAAAAAAATTGAGGATCGCCCTTGATACTATTTTAGAAATTGGGTATGGAGCCCGATAAAAGACAGAGGTTGAGAGATGCAGTGCCAGCGGCTTAAAAAACTCGCCAGAGACTGGTACCAAAAAGTAAAGGAAGATGCTTTGGCCCCGGCCCGCATGATGGAATTGATCCAGAAACACGTAAACCAGTGTCCCATTTGTCAGACAGACCCGGATCTCCCCGAAGAAATTGAAAAGATCAGAGAATTTATTCGCGCCCCTCAACCGGTGGTAAAGTCTGAAGAATAAGTCTTGCCTTCTTTCACAAACCCGCTAATTTTTATTTAGCTTTGCCCCCGTAGCTCAATCGGATAGAGCAGCGGCCTTCTAAGCCGTTGGTTGGGGGTTCGAGTCCTCCCGGGGGCACCAGTTTCTCATCAATTTTCCATGCTTCAGAAAGTCAAGCGCTGGGGGCACAGCCTGGCGATAAGAATTCCGGCCTCTCTCGCCAGAGAGCTACATATCGAACCAGATTGTGAAGTTGATCTCCGTGTGGAAGACGGAAAACTGTTAATCGTGCCCATCTCTAAGCGGAAGCGTCTCCAGGAACTGGTGGATGCCATAAACGAAAATAATCTTCACAAAGAGGTGGAGTGGGGAGAGGTTGAGGGAAATGAAATCTGGTGAAGAGTATGTGCCGGATCGCGGAGATCTACTCTGGCTCTCCTTCTCGCCGCAGAAGGGGCACGAGCAGGCCGGACGGCGCCCCGCCGTCTGTCTCTCTCCATCTATCTACAACGGTAAAACCGGCCTTGGATTATTCTGTCCGGTGTGAATCGCCCGGGTTTTTCGGAGGCCTGTTTTTATGAGTCTCAGGTTGCCTTCCTGAGTCCTTCTTCTACACCAGACACAAAAATCCAGGTACTACCTAGAATGCCAGAAAATGTAAAAAACGAGCAAAATTATTAACTGCCTATTTTAATTCCAAATTCTTTTTGAGTTCGCCGAGCTGGAGACCGATAGCTATGCATTTTTCTCCCTTTTCGCAAGCTTCTATGTCTTCTGGTTCGAGGTGGGTTAAGAGCCTTTTCCCTTCTTTTTCAAGGACGACAGCCCAGCTTTCAGCCTTTTCATCCCATATCACCTGCACGTTGATACCGCAGACCCCAATATCAGGATAAATTTGTTCAATCTTTTTACAGAGTTTTTCTGGGTCAATCTGGATCTTTTTAGTCATATTTTCCCCCTCCTTTATTGGTGAAATTTCTCAAGGTGTTTCCGGAGATCAAATTCGTGGTTTTAGCTTCCTATCCCCCTTTTATACAGAAGATAAAATTTCATATCTTTTTTGTAAAGTTTGAATTTAAAATTTTTTTATGTTGGTTAAATTTCGTTGGACCTAAAGGATTGGATTTATGGGAGGCAGGGGCCTTCTGCCTGTAAAGTATATAAGCTTGAGGCCAGGATTAACCTTTTAAAAGGTAATAAAGAATAATACCTAAGACCAAGAAGAAGTAATTTAAGATATGAAAAACTAAAATGAATCTTTTGTGTCGGTTAAATTTTTGTAAATAAAAGCGATAAGCGATAATATTTGCCAAAGAACCGATCAGATTGCCAAAACCTCCTACGTTGACACCCCAAAGTAGGGCAGCCCAATTGCTGGTAAAGTCTGATAGGAAAAGGGCAGCAGGAACATTACTCATAAATTGGCTTAAAATAACGGCACTTAAGAAAATATAATGGGGATGGAAAGAATGAAACCGAAATAGTTCTCTTAGGTTGTCCGTGAAGCCGAAAAAGAAGAAAAAAGTGCCTAAAAGAAAGAAATCTACTTTGATATTACTCTTTTCACTTAAAAGATTGAAAAAGATTAGGATAAATCCGATCTTCAAAGGAAATATTTTGAATATAAGGCCCAACCCCATCAGGAATAAAATTAAATGAAAGATAATTCTGTATTTGTTAAATTTTATTGTTGAAAGATTGACTTTACAGGGTGATTTCTCTTTGCCAAAAACAAAGCAAGCAATAAGAAGAATAAAAAGCGAAGATACCAGGCTTAAAGGAAATATCTCTTTTATAAAATCTCCTAAATTGACACGAAAGAACCAATAGATAAATAAATTTTGGGGATTGCCCAAAGGAGTAAGGGCTGATCCAGCGTTAGCTGCTATGGCCAGTAAGGTGAAAAAAAGTTCAGGATGGCTAATTTTTAACGTTAAAGCCAGGGGACATAAGATTAAAAGGGCCAAATCATTTGTTATTAGCGGAGAAAGTAGTAGCGAAGCCAATAGCAATTTGAGGACAAGATATTTTCGCCCGTGAAGGAAAGAAGAAATAATTTCAAATAAACCTGCATTTTCTAGCCCTTTAATTAAGCTAAATTGAACAAAAAGGAGGAAAATTATTTCAAAATCTTTTCTTTCGTAAAGGGGAAACCTTTGAAGAAAAAGGGAACTCAAGATCAGGCCCGCCAAACTGGCGAAAAAAAGCCATTCTTTGAGTAAAAAGTAGGATATTTTATCAAAAGGCTTTTTGAAGCCCATTCAATACAGATAAACCTTTTCGATTTTTTAAAAATGTAAGTTCAATAGACTGTACTGCAAATGTTTCTCAGAAAGCAAAACTCAGAAAGCAAAAGGTGGTTGCGTTTAGGGGCGTGAACTCAAAGCAAGAAAGATTAGTTTGCTGGTCAAAGCCCTTAAAATGGAAAAAGATGGCAATGCTGGCAAAAAGGCAAGAAATGTCTAGTATTTCTTGATAGGGCCCACAGGCTAAAAAGTAAGGGGCAAATCGTCCTTTAAGGAGCCGACAATTCCTCAAAAAATGGAGAGGTTTTAGATGAGAGAGAAAAAGATAGGCCTTCTTGAGGCGGTTTCTATTGGCATAGGGGGCATGATCGGGGGAGGAATTTTTGCGGTCCTTGGTCTTACCGTACTGTTAGCCAAAGGGGCCGCCCCTATCGCCTTTTTCTTTGCCGGTCTTATCGCCTTGCTTACGGCTTATTCTTACGCCAAGCTTTCAGTCCGTTTCCCCAGCCAAGGGGGAACGATCGAATTTATCGTGCGGGCCTTTGGCAACGGCACCGTGCCCGCCTGGCTGAATACCCTTTTGCTGGCCAGCTACATCATCATGCTAGCCCTTTACTCCTATGCTTTTGGGAGTTATGGGGCGGCTTTGATCAAAGGGATAGAAGACCCCTTTTTAAAGAAAGTCCTTACGGTTTTTGTGATCCTCTTCTTTACTTTCCTCAATCTTCTCGGGGCCTATGTGGTGGGAAAGGCCGAAGATCTGATGGTTATTTTTAAAGTAATAGTGCTTCTTTTATTTTCTTTACTTGGCCTTTTTACCGCTAATTTTTCCCGTCTTGATCCCCATGCATACCCTCATTTTCTTCATATTTTGACCGGCGGTTTCATTATCTTTTTGGCCTACGAGGGCTTTGAGCTCATCGCTAACACGGCTCAGGATGTAGAGAGGCCAGAAAAAACGCTTCCCAGGGCCTTCTTTATCTCGGTTTTGGTGGTCATTTTCATTTACTGTCTGGTCGCACTGGTAGCGGTAGCCAATCTCGAGCCGCAGGAAGTTTTAGAGGCCAGGGATTATGTGCTGGCTAAGGCCGCAGAACCCTTCCTCGGTGAGGCGGGTTTCGTGATTATTAGCGTGGCAGCCCTGGTGTCCACGGCCTCAGCTATAAACGCTACCCTTTACGGTACCGCTCGTATCAGTTACCTGGTCGCCAAATACGGGGAGCTTCCCCAAATATTCGCCCGCAGGATCTGGAAAGGGGCTTACGAAGGACTTATCATCCTGGCCCTTTTGACTCTGGCAGCCGCCCTTTCCTTTGACCTGGAAAATATTTCGGTAGCAGGCAGCCTTGGCTTTCTCTTGGTTTTCGGGGTGGTAAATCTGGCCAACTTTAAACTTGCTTCCTTTACCAGGGCCAAAAAATTCTTCGCCCTTTTGGGGGCTATCTCCTGTTTTGCGGCAGCTTTGGTCCTTGTATTACATAACC
>DROK01000279.1 GCA_011321895.1 Thermodesulfatator atlanticus | reverse complement strand
AGCTTGGTTAGAGGAAGTTTCCCTTCAAGGGCGAGCTCATTTAAGGTTTCCACGTCCTGGATGAAGGTTTCGTATCTGAGGCGTGGCGTAAAAAGCCCCTGGGCCAGGGCACCGAAAATAAAGGTATCGTTAGGGCAGGGCGAGAACCCCACCTTTATAGTTTCTGGATAAGACATTTGAGAGCCCGGCCTAGCTTCCACAGCGCCCCTTCTATCTCCCAAGCAAGGTCTGGTTCGGAGATGAGGTTACTAACGGCGCGCAGTTCGATCAAGGGGAGGGAGAACCTTCGGGCGGCCAGGGCCACCGCGAAACCCTCCATGTTTTCGATAAGGGCCCCCTGGTGACGCAGGGCCAGGATTTCGCCCCTTTGCGGGTCCCGGGTGGCGCAACATACCGTAACAAAAGGGCCGCATTCCACGGTAAACCCTTCCTCTTCTAACAGGATAGCCGCCTTTTCGACTAGGGGGTGTTCCAGCGAACATTCCTTGAGGGCCGGCAGCGTCTGGGCAAAATCTTTTTGGATCAGATAATGGCAGACCCCCAGGTCACCAAAATACTCGAAGGTGGCCAGGGCCAGGTCTCCGATATTTAAACCACTTCCCGGGTAGGCCCCGCCTATGCCGGCCAGTATTACCGGCCCTTCCATCTTTTGGGCCAGTATCTCGTACGCCCCCAAGGCCGCTTCCACCGGCCCCATCCCGATTATTTCAGGCTCAAGCCCCAGTTCTTTAAGGATCCGGGCCTCGGTCTCGGTGGGGACCAGGAGTTTCACTTTCCTATCCTTTGGCGATCATGGCCCGCATGAGGTCTGCGGCGTTTTCACTATGGCCCGAAATATCACAGATAAATTCCGTAAGTTTTAAGAGATAATAGACGGAGAGGGCGTCTAGCTCAGAGGCGAAAATATTGCGTTTGAGCTCGGTGGCCACCACGTCACTTTCGTGTTCCCGGGTCCTGATGGTACGGACGACCTTCTTGGCTTCTTCCCGGGCCTTTTCGTTGGCGGTGGACAGATAGGCCCGGGCCTTTTCGATCAGCGGGATCAGAAACTGGGAGGTCTCCGCGTTGTGTCTGGCCAGCGCCAGCATCTGCTCGGCGATCTCCTCTTTGGGATGGACCTGCCGGAAAGTGAGCCATTTAAGAATGTCCTCCGCCGCGTCTGCTACGGCGTCCTGTTCTTTGAGGTAGAGAAACAGTTCAAATTTATCCACGGGCATGATAATGCCCGGAGGGAGATGCCCTCTGATGTTTTGTTTGATACGGTCTGCCTCCCGTTCGATGCGAACGATTTCATCTGAGATCTGCTGGCACCTTTCGTAGTCCCCCTCAAAATAGGCCTCAAGGGCGCTTGGTAAAAGTTCTGTACAGGCCAGCACGTGACGGGCGTGGTTTTCCAGACATTCGAAGAGCTCCCTTTTGGGGGGGCGTTTAGGGGGCTCAACCGGAATTTCTTCTTTTTCTTCCCGCAGGCGTTCTTCACAAAAATCCTGGTGCCGGACGATGCGCCCTTCGACCAGATAGATCACTTCTTCGGCGATATTGGTGGCCAGGTCAGCCACCCTTTCCAGGTTTTGGGCCACGATGATGTAATCAACGCCCACCCGGATATTCTGGGGATTTTTTTCCAGGCACTGGATTATCTTTTCAATGACGATCTTTTTGTAGTTATCTACTTTTTCGTCCCGCAAACAGATTTCGCAGGCCTTGTCCGTGTCGTGGGTAACAAAGGCGTCAATGGCCCCGTCAAGCATGGCCAAGGCCTCCCGGGCCATATCGGCCAGGTCAACCGGGCAGGTAAAAAAATGGACCTGGGCCAGGTCCTGGACCCGCTCGGCGATGTTCACCGCCTGGTCTCCCAATCTTTCAAGGTCTCTGATCATGCTCATGGCTGAGGTGATAAAACGTAGATCACTGGCCAGGGGGTGATGGAGGGCCAGGGTCTTTAAACAAAAGAGGAGGATTTCGTTTTCGATGGTGTCTATCTTTTCGTCCTGTTTGATGACCAGCTCCGCCAGTTCTTTGTCCCGGTCTTCGAAGGCCTTTACCGCCGTGCGCACCGATTCGGTGACCAAGCGGCACATTTCCAGGAGGTAACGTTTGATTTCTTGAAGATCTTTTTGTAAAAGCACGTTCATAGGGATTCCTCCGCCTTTTTAACTAAATTTACCAGTTAAATATTCTTCTGTCCGCGGGTCTTTGGGGTTAGTGAAGACTTCCGCGGTGGGGCCAAATTCGATGAGTTCCCCCAGGTAGAAAAAGGCGGTGTAGTCCGAAATGCGACCAGCCTGAGGCATATTATGGGTCACGATGATAATGGTTACCGTCTGCTTGAGTTCTACGATGAGGTTTTCAATCTGGAGCGTGGCTTTAGGGTCAAGGGCTGAGGTGGGCTCATCCATCAGAAGTACTTCTGGTTTCACCGCCAGGGCCCTGGCGATACAGAGTCTTTGTTGTTGCCCTCCCGAAAGGAAGGTCCCCCGCCGGTGGAGAACGTCTTTTACTTCGTCCCAGAGGGCGGCCTTCTTTAAGGCTTCTTCTACGATCCGGTCCGCCTCCTCTTTGGGTAGCCTGATCCCCAGGAGCTTGTAGCCGGCCAGCACGTTTTCGTAGATGGTCATGGTGGGGAAGGGGTTGGGGCGCTGAAAGACCATGCCCACCTTACGCCGTACGATGATGGGGTCCATCTGGAGGATGTCCTGGTCCCGGAGAAAGATCTTGCCGGTGATGCGGGCCCCGGGGGTTAATTCGTGCAGGCGGTTGAGGCACCGGATAAAGGTGGTTTTCCCGCAGCCCGAAGGCCCCATGACGGCGGTGACCTGTTTTTCCGGGATCTTCACGGTTACGTGCTTTATGGCCATGAAATCGCCGTAGTAGGCGCAGAGGTCTTCGGTGGTAAAGATGGGGTTTTTAATCTTCATGGTTCTCCCCTATTTTTCTCCGGCAATACGACGAGCCAAAAGGCGCGAAAGGATATTGAGCGCCAGTACCATCAGCACCAGAACGATCGAGGCCCCCCAGGCCTGCTGCCACCAGTCTTCGTAAGGGCTGGTGGCGTAGTTAAAAATGACCAGTGGTAAGGCGTTCATCGGCTCAAGGGGATTTAAAGTCATAAACTGGTTACCAAAGGCCGTGAAGAGCAAAGGAGCGGTCTCGCCGGCGATCCGGGCCACGGCGATCAGGATGCCCGTGGTGACCCCCACCATGCCGGTGGGAAGGACCACTTTCAATACCGTGCGCCAGTAAGGCACCCCTAACGCCAGAGAGGCCTCTCTCAAGATATCCGGTACCAGCCTTAAGACCTCCTCGGTGGTGCGTACCACCACCGGGATCATCATGAGGGCCAGGGCCACGGAGCCGGAAAGGGCCGAGAAGTGGCCCATAGGTCTTACCACCCAGGCGTAAGCCACGATACCGATGACGATCGAAGGCACCCCTTGTAGTACATCCGCACAGATCCGTACCGCTTCGGCAAACTTGGTGTCCTTACCGTATTCGGAAAGATAAATTCCGGCCAGGATAGAAATCGGTACCCCTATTAAAGTGGCCAGCCCCACGATGATCAGGGTGCCTACGATGGCGTTGGCGATACCGCCCCCGCTTTCCCCGGGTGGAGCCGGGAGATGAATGAAGAAATCCAGACTCAAACTGGAAAGCCCTTTGTGGAAGAGCTGAAAAAGGATCAAAAACAGCGGAAGGGCAGGGATTAGGGCCAGGACGGTGATGGCCGCCAGAATGAAGCGGTTTTTGAAGCGACGCCATCTCTCCCGGGCGGGGTAAGTGTGGTTCATCTTACCTTCGTCTTAACGATGAAGATGCGGGCCACGAGATTTACCACCACCGTGATCACAAAAAGTAGTAGCCCGATTTCCACCAGAGCCGCCAGGTGTATATCTTCCGTGGCCTCGGTAAATTCGTTGGCGATAACGCTGGCCATGGTATTGGCCAGGTCCCAGATACTTTGGGGCATGGCCGAACGGTTACCTATGACCATGGTTACGGCCATGGTTTCACCCAGAGCGCGCCCCAGCGCCAAAACGATACCAGCCAGGATCCCGGAGCGGGCGTAAGGTAAAATGATGTGCCTTATGGTTTCCCACCGGGTGGCCCCAAGCCCGTAGGCGGCTTCTTTTAAGTCTGGCGGGACGAGTTTTATAACGTCTCGGGCCACCGATAAGGCGTAGGGTAAAATCATGATGGCCAGGACCAGAGAAGCCGTGAAAAGACCAAGCCCGTAAGGAGGGGCCCCGATCTTCAATTCAAAGGCCCTCACCAGAGGTACCAGGTAAAAAAGGGCCCAGAGACCGTAAATCACCGAGGGGATACCGGCCAGAAGTTCCATGACGAAAGAGACGGGGTTGGCGATTTTGGGAGGAGCAAGCTCTCCCAGAAAGATGGCCCCTGCCAGCGCAAAGGGGGTGGCGATCAGCAGGGCCAGAAAAGAGGTGATCAAGGTGCCCACCAAAAAGGGAAGCGCCCCAAATTCCAAAGAGACCGGGTCCCAGGTCGTATTCCAGAGGAAACGCAGACCAAAGGCCTTTATAGCAGGCCAGGATTCGTAAACCAAAGTGAAAAAGGTGGCCACCACCAGGAAGATGACCAACGCCCCCATCCCGGTGGCCAGTTTGCGAAAGAGGAGATCGTACTTAATTTGACGGTAAAGGTTTTTGGGCTCAAACATCGCTAAAATTGTATAAAATTTTAAATCCCAAGTTGTTACAAAACTATGACAATGAAAGGAGGCGGGGATGGCGGCCAAGGTTTATCTGGTGGACTTCAGGGTGGAGAACAAAAAGAGTCTTCTT